>NZ_JBVJCO010000010.1:62226-102166 GCF_055588525.1 Kitasatospora sp. NPDC041988 | reverse complement strand
TCCCCCCCCCCACCCCCCCCCCACACCCCACCCCCCCCACCCCGCCCCCCCCCCCCCCCCCCCCCCCCCCCCCCCCCCCTGCGCGTGGCGTGTGCGCTCAGCCGGCGTCCAGCTGGTCGACCTTGTACGGGCGGGTGCCCTGCACCTCGGACTTGATGATCGAGGCGCGGTTCTTGAAGAAGCGCTCGGTGTCGAGGTCGTGCTCCTCCAGGAACTCCAGCGTGGCCGCGTGGACGGCGCTGAGCACCGGGGCGGCGACGTTGAGCGCGTTGTCGGTCATCGACCGGGTGTTCCACGGCGGCGCGGCCCAGGCGTGCCGGAAGCCGAAGGGCTCGGGCAGGCCGAGGCCGCCGCCGAGCCAGGCGAGCAGGCCGGGGATCCGGTAGAAGGGCGCGCGGACGGCCTGGCGGACCACCTCGTCGTTGTCGATCAGGGGAAGCTTGACGGTCTGCTCCTCCCAGAACTTCACGGTCTTCGAGACCGTCTTCTCCTTGTCCTTGGGCTTGTCGAAGAAGAGGCCGTTGACCGGTCCGAGCGCGTAGCCGGCCACCGTGATGTTCATGGTGTGGGCGAGCAGGACGACGGTGACGGTGAAGGTGATGACCAGCTTGCCGTCGTGCGTCACGAACTGGGTGGCGAGGTAGTGCCGGGGGCCGCCGGGGAAGGTCTGCTTGTCGGCGATGGTCTGGATGGCGAACTCGCGCATCCGGTCGCCGTCCATGTCGGCGCCGCCCGGGCGGCTGATCTCGTCGGCGCCCTCGCCGACCTCCAGCACCACCCACTGCTTGACGGCGACGCCGGGGATCCCGCTGTTGGCGACGTCGCTGATGCCGAGGGCCTTGAGGTGGCCGGAGATCTTGCGGACGAGGTCCCAGGGGTGGAAGGCACGGTAGTCGTGGTGGCCGTCGGCCGGGCGCAGGTTGTCGACGAGACGCCACTCGCCCCAGCGCTTTCCGACGCCGAGGATGCCCTTGCGGCCGGCGTAGTGCTGGATGTTGGTCTCCTGCTCGGACTCCAGCCGGCCGAGCTTGGCGCGCAGGTCGGCGGCCTTCTTGTCCAGGTCGTCGCGGGGGACGGCCTTGGGGACGGTGGCGGCGACGGCGTTGCCCTCGACGAGGGCCTGCCAGCGGGCGCGCAGCTCCAGGGCGGAGCTGAGCACGATGCGCTTGGCGAGGTACCAGCCGACGATCGGGGCGAGCATGACCAGGCGCAGGTAGATGCCGAGCAGGCCGCCGGCGGGCGGTTTGATCGCGAGGAGCAGGGCGACGGCGGCCGCGGCGGCGAGGACGACGCCGCCGTAGACCGCGGCGTTCTTGGGGTTGTCCCGTTTCAGCCAGGCGCGGAGCTGGAAGGCGCCGAGCCAGAGCAGGGTGCCGGGCAGGAAGAGGACGCCGGTGACGACGGTGACGCTGGTGAGCCTGCGGTCGCGGACGGCCCGGAGGTCGTCCGCGGCGAGGCAGTGCTCGACGATCTGGCGGGTGTCGATGCCGAAGGACGGGACGAGCGGCTTGCGGTCGCCGCCGAGGGCACGCCCGATGACGGCGCGGCTGAAGGCCTCGCCGAGGTTGGGGCGGAAGAGCGCGAAGCGGCCCTTCTTCGCGGTGGCGTCGGTGACCGCCGCGACGAACTCGTGGACCTCGCCGTCACGGTAGGCGGCCGAGGAGAGCGCCTGGGTGACGGCGGTCTGCGGGCCGGCGTCCGTCCGGGGTATCTGCGCACCCGGGGTCATGTCGAGTGTGGTCACGGTGGCGTCCCCTCCTCCCCTTGTCAGCGGCAGGTTACCGTGCCCCGGTACCGGTGCGCGGATGATCGTCTGAAGTGCCGTCACGTTCGGGCCACGCGGGGCCTGTCGGGCATGATGCCCACCTTTGGGGGCCGTGACGCCCCCGGTGGCGGGCCAGGGGGGCGTAATGGGGCACGATGGGCGCATGGAGCGACCCGAGGGAGCTGCGGTGAAGGATCCGGTGCTGGTCTTCGACGGTGACTGCGCCTTCTGCACGACGTGCAAGGTATGGGCCGAGCGGTATCTGCGGCAGACGCTGGCGTCGGGGGGCTGGGAGGCGGTGCCGTTCCAGTTCGCGGACCTGGCGGAGCTGGACGCGCTGGCCGGCGGGCACGGCGAGGTGTCCTGGGAGCGGGCCGAGCGCGAGCTGCTCTGGGTGACGCCGGCGGGCCGGGTGTACGGCGGTTCGCAGGCGGTGGCGCGGCTGCTGATGCGTTCGGGCGGGGCGTGGGCGTACCTGGGCGGGCTGCTGGCGCTGGCGCCGGTGCGGCCGCTCGCGGGCGTGGTGTACCGGTGGGTGGCGAAGAACCGGCACCGGATGCCGGGCGGTACGCCGGCCTGCGCGCTGCCGCAGCGCCAGTCGGCCGAGCTCACTGGTCAAAGGCCGAGCTAGGACTTCTCCCCGGTGTGGCGGGCGGCGAGGGCGGCGGGCATGGGTTCGTGGCGCAGGTGGGCGCGGGAGAACTCGGCGGTGCCGTGGGTGAGTGAGCGCAGGTCGACGGGGTAGCGGACGAGTTCGAGCTCGGGGACCTCGGCGCGCAGCAGGGTGAGGGCGGGGCCGCCGGTCTCGGTGCCGAGGACGCGGCCGCGGCGGGCGGAGAGGTCGGTGAGGACGGCGCCGAGGTAGTCGTCGGGCAGCAGGACGCTGACGGCGGCGACGGGTTCGAGCAGCCGGATGACGGCGTGTTCGGCGGCGTCGCGCAGGGCGAGGGCGGCGGCGGTCTGGAAGGCCGAGTCGGAGGAGTCGACGGAGTGCGCCTTGCCGTCGGTGAGGGTGACCCGGACGTCGACGAGCGGGTAGCCGGTGGAGACGCCCTTGGCGAGCTGGGCGCGGATGCCCTTCTCGACGGAGGGGATGAAGTGCCGGGGGACGGCGCCGCCGACGACGTGTTCCTGGAATTCGAATCCGGCGCCGGCCGGGAGGGGTTCGACCTCCAGGTCGCAGATGGCGTACTGGCCGTGTCCGCCGGACTGCTTGACCAGTCGGCCGTGGCCGGCGGCGGCGGTGCCGAAGGTCTCGCGGAGGGCGACCTTGGGTTCGACGGTGTCGACGTGGACGCCGTGCCGGCCCCGAAGGCGGTCGAGGACGACCTCGGCGTGGGCCTCGCCGGTGCACCAGAGGACGAGTTGGTGGGTGTCGGGGTTCTGTTCCAGACGCAGGGCCGGGTCTTCGGCGACGAGCCGGGCGAGGGCCTGGGAGAGCTTGTCGTCGTCGGCCTTGCTGTGGGCCTCGATGGCGATCGGCAGCAGCGGTTCGGGCATGGTCCAGCCGTCGAGTTTCACCGGGTGGCCGGGTTCGTGGACGGTGTCGCCGGCGCGGGCGGTGGTGAGTTTGGCGGCGCAGACGAGGTCGCCGGCGACGGCGTGCGGGACGGGGCGCTGGAGTTTGCCGAAGGGGCTGGTGAGGCCGGTGACGCGTTCGTCGCCGTCCTGGTCGCCGGGGTGGTCGGGGCCGGTGAGGTGGATCCGGGTGTCGGGGCGCAGGGTGCCGGCATAGATGCGCAGCAGGCTGATCCGGCCGACGTAGGCGTCGCCGGTGACGCGGACGACCTGGGCGGCGAGGGGGGCTTCGGGGTCGCACTCGGGGCCGGGGCGGGTGCGTTCGGTGGGGTCGGGGAACGCGGTGGTGATGAGGTCGAGGAGTTCGGTGGCGCCAAGGCCGGTGTCGTTGGTGGGGACGGCGGGGTGGAGGGTGCACGCGAGGATTTCGCGGCGCAGGCCGGCTTCGAGGGCGTCGGTGTCGAGGGGTTCGCCGGCGAGGTAGCGCTCCATGAGGGTGTCGTCCTGGCCGGAGATGGCTTCGACGAGGCTGTCGCGGGCGGGGCCGGTGTCGGGGAGCGGGTCGGCCTGGCCGTAGGTGTGTCCGGTGAGCAGGTCGACGCTGCCGTCGGGGTGGCCGTCGTGCCGGACGGGGAGGAAGAGCGGGCGCAGGGTGTCCGGTCCGAGGCCGAAGGCGTCGTGGCAGGTGGCGAGGATCTCGTCGAAGCCGCTGCGGGCGATGTCGAGTTTGGCGACGGCGATGGCGCGCGGGATGCCTTCGGCGGCGCACTCGCGCCAGAGTGCGCGGGTGGGGGCGGTGACGGGGTCGGTGGCGGAGACGACGAAGACGGCGCCGTCGGCGGCATGCAGGGCGGCGCGCAGGTCGGCGGTGAAGTCGGGGTGGCCGGGTGGGTCGAGCAGGTTGACCTTGATGCCGTGCCATTCGAGGGGGAGTACGGAGAGCTGGACGGAGCGCTGCTGCCGGTGCTCGATCTCCTCGTGGTCGGAGACGGTGTTGCCGTCGGTGACGCGGCCGGCGCGGTTGACGGCGCCGGCGGCGAGGGCGAGGGATTCGGCGAGGGTGGTCTTGCCCACGCCGCTGCAGCCGATGAGGACGACGTTGCGCAGGTGGCCTGGGCCGGTGACGACGGTGGGCGCCTGGCCGGCTCGTGCGGTGCTGCGGTCGGGCATCGGGGTCTCCTCCCGTCGCGCCGAGGCTGTCGTTGAAAGTCTAGGTGCGGGTCCGACGATTCGCGCCGCATGCGCGCGGCGTCCCGGTGACCGTGCGCGCATGTCCGTGCGCGGGGCGTGGCGGGCGGGCGGGGCGTGGGGGCGGGCGGGCGGTGCGGTGCGCCGGAGGGTGTCGTCGGCGTGGCTACGATGGGTGCGCCGGGTGGGCTGATCCGTCCGGCCGTCTGCCGCGCACTCTGCCGCAGGCGGGTACCAGGGAGATCGGAGCGGTCGGGAAGGCCATGCTCAACAAATACGCGCGTGCCTTCTTCACACGTGTCCTGACCCCGTTCGCCGCGTTCCTGATCCGGCTGGGTGTGAGCCCGGACGCCGTGACGCTGATCGGTACCGCCGGTTCGGTGGCCGGTGCGCTGGTGTTCTTCCCGCGCGGGGAGTTCTTCTGGGGCACCATCACGATCACGCTGTTCATCTTCTCGGACCTGGTGGACGGGAACATGGCCCGGCAGCTGGGCCGGACCAGCAAGTGGGGGGCGTTCCTGGACTCCACGCTGGACCGGGTGGCGGATTCGGCGATCTTCGGCGGCCTGGCGATGTGGTACGCGGGCAAGGGCGACAACAATCTGCTCTGCGCGGTGGCGATCTTCTCCCTGGCGAGCGGTCTGGTGGTGTCGTACACCAAGGCCCGCGCGGAGAGCCAGGGGCTGCCGTGTGACGTGTCGGGGCTGGTGGAGCGGGCCGAGCGGCTGGTGATCAGCCTGGTCGGGGCCGGTATCGCGGGTCTGCACACGTTCGGTGTGCCGTACGTGGAGTGGCTGCTGCCGGTGGCGCTGTGGCTGGTGGCGGCGGGCAGCCTGGTGACGGTGTTCCAGCGGATGCTGACGGTGCGCCGGGAGGCGTTCGAGGCCGACCGAGTGGCGGCCGGGAGCTGAAGGGGAACGGGCCTGCGGTGAAGGACCGACTGGTGTACTCGGCGTACGCGCTGGGCTGGGCGGCGTTGAAGCACCTGCCCGAGCCGGCCGCGCGCGGCCTGTTCGACAGGCTTGCCGATTTCGCGTGGCGCAAGCGCGGCAAGCGGGTGCTGCAGCTGGAGGCCAATCTGCTGCGGGTGCGCCCGGGGCTGGACGAGGCCGGGCTGCGGGAGCTGTCGCGGGCCGGGATGCGCTCGTACATGCGGTACTGGATGGAGTCCTTCCGGCTGCCGGTGTGGAGCCGGCAGCGGGTGGGCCGGGATGTGCAGGTCGAGGGCTTCGAGCAGCTGCGGGAGGCGATGGAGTCCGGGCGCGGCGCTGTGATAGCGCTGCCGCACATGGGCAACTGGGACCTCGCGGGCGCCTGGGTGGCGCTGGAGGGGTACCCGTTCACGACGGTCGCCGAGCGGCTGAAGCCGGAGAAGCTGTTCGACCGGTTCGTGGCGTTCCGGGAGAGCCTGGGCATGGAGGTGCTCGCGCTGACCGGCGGCGGGGCCAATGTGATCGGCACGCTGGCCCGGCGGCTGCGCGAGGGGCGGCTGGTCTGCCTGGTCGGCGACCGGGATCTCTCGGAGGCCGGCATAGGGGTGTCCTTCTTCGGCGAGGCGACCAGGATGCCGGCCGGCCCGGCGGCGCTCTGCCAGCGGACCGGGGCGGCGTTGCTGCCGGTGTCGCTCTGGTACGACGGCCCGGTGATGCGGGCGCGGATCCACCCCGAGGTGCCCGTGCCGGCGGAGGGGGACCGCCAGGAGAAGACCCAGCTGATGGTGCAGGCGATGGCGGAGGTCTGGGAGCAGGCGATCCGCGAGCACCCCGAGGACTGGCACATGCTGCAGCGCTTCTGGCTGGCCGACCTTCCGGTCCGTGCGACGGTGGAGGCGCCCGCGGCAGGCCAGGTCGTCCAGCCCGTCGCGGAGCCGGCCGGCGAGCCCGCCGCCGAGGCCTCCGGGCCCTGACGGCGAACCTAGAGGAACACGAGGAATCAGTGAAGATCGGCATCGTCTGCCCGTACGACTGGGACGTCCCCGGCGGGGTGCAGTTCCACATCCGGGACCTGGCCGAGCACCTGATCGGCCTCGGCCACGAGGTGTCGGTGCTGGCGCCCGCCGAGGACGACGAGGCGCTGCCGCCGTACGTGGTCTCGGCCGGGCGGTCGGTGGCCGTTCCGTACAACGGGTCGGTGGCGCGGCTGAGCTTCGGCCCGCTGTCCGCGGCCCGGGTGCGGCGGTGGCTGCACGACGGCGCGTTCGACATCCTGCACGTCCACGAGCCGGTCGCGCCGAGCCTGTCGATACTGGCTGCCTGGTCGGCGACCGGGCCGATGGTCGGCACCTTCCACACCTCCAACCCGCGGTCGCGCTTCATGATCGCGGCTTCGCCGATCCTGCAGCCGGGCCTGGAGAAGATCCGGGCCCGGATCGCGGTGAGCGAGTACGCCCGGCGCACCCTGGTCGAGCACCTGGGCGGGGACCCGGTGGTGATCCCCAACGGCGTGGACGTCGGCTTCTTCGCCGAGGCCGAGCCGGACCCGCGCTGGACGGGCGGCGTGGCTGCGGGCGAGCCCGGCACGATCGGGTTCGTCGGGCGGATCAACGAGCCGCGCAAGGGCCTGCCGACGCTGCTGGCCGCCCTGCCGAGGATCCTGGCCGAGCGGCCGGGCGTGCGGCTGCTGGTGGCCGGCAAGGGCGACGAGGAGGAGGCGGTCGCCGGGCTGGCACCGGAGGTCCGCAAGCAGGTGGAGTTCCTCGGCATGGTCAGCGACCGGGAGAAGGCCCGGCTGCTGAGCAGCGTCGACCTGTACGTGGCGCCGAACACCGGTGGCGAGAGCTTCGGGATCATCCTGGTCGAGGCGATGTCGGCGGGCGCCCCGGTGCTGGCCAGCGACCTGGACGCGTTCAAGCAGGTGCTGGACGGCGGGGACGCGGGCGAGATGTTCCCGGTCGAGGACGCGGACGCGCTGGCCAGGTCGGCGCTGCGGCTGCTGGGGGACCCGGGCCGGCTGGAGGAGCTGAGCAAGGCGGCGTCCCGGTACGTGCGGCGGTTCGACTGGTCGACGGTCGCCGCGGACATCCTGGCGGTGTACGAGACGGTGGCGGCGGGTGCGGCGGCCGTGGTGGAGGAGGACGAGCGCGGCGGCCGGCGCGGCCGGTTCGGGCTGACCCGGGACTGATTTCGAGGGCACGGGAAGCAACCGCGGGCCGCGGTGGTTGGGGTCTGCCGGACCGTACTGATCACCGTGACCCCTGGAGGTACCGATGCCGCAGATCTCCGTCGACTACTCGCCCGAGCTGGCCGGCGCGTTCGACCGCCGTGAGCTGGGCCTGGCCATCAACCGGCTCGCCGTGAAGACCATCAACGCGAGCCCGGAGGCGTGCAAGACCGTCTTCCGCGAGGTGCAGGGCTTCGTGGTGGGCGAGAGCGAGGGCCCGGACGCCCAGGTGTACGTGGAGTTCCAGATCTTCCCCGGGCGCACCGCGGAGGCCAAGGCGGCGCTCAGTGACGCCGTGCTGGCGCTGCTGGCGGAGCGGATCGTGCCGGCGGCCGGCACGCGGCTGTTCACGGCGGTGAACATCTCGGACATCGACCGGGACAGCTACCGCAGCGCGACCGTCGGCGGCTGAGCCGCGGCCACCCGGTGGCGCGGCCGGGCCGCGGGCACCCGGTAGCGTAGCGCCCCGTGACTACCTGGATCTGGGCCGGCGTGGCCGTGGTGCTGTTCGGCATGTACCTGAGTTGGACGGCCGGCCGGCTGGACCGGTTGCACGCCCGGATCGACGCCGCCCGTGCGGCGCTGGACGCGCAACTGGTCCGCCGGGCGTCGGTCGCGATCGAGCTGGCCACCTCCTCGCTGCTGGACCCGGCGGCCTCGCTGCTGCTGCTGGACGCCGCGCACGTGGCCCGGCAGGCCGACGACGAGCAGCGCGAGGTGGCGGAGAGCCAGCTCAGCATGGCGCTGCGGGCGGTGCTGGCCGAGCCGGAGCAGGTCGCCGTGCTGGTGGCCGAGCCGGGCGGTGAGGAGGCGGTGAAGGAGCTCACTGCGGCGGTGCGCCGGGTGCCGATGGCCCGGCGGTTCCACAACGACGCGGTGCGGGCGGCCCGGGCGGTGCGGGAGCACCGGCTGGTGCGCTACTTCCGGCTGGCCGGAAGGGCGCCGTTCCCGATGGCGTTCGAGATGGACGACGCGCCGCCGCCGGCGCTGACCCCCGAGGGCGCTCCGGCCTGAGCCGGGCGGCGCACGGCCTGTTTTCGGTGTGCGAACGGTCTGTGCCGGGCCCCGGGCCGGTTCTCCCACGGGGTGCGGCGGGACGGTCCGGATCCGGCCTGTTTGTCGTATCCCGTCGGCCCGCCTGGACTTGATGGCGCATGGAGAGACCGTTTCTTCCGCCTACCATAGGGCGATAGCACTGGTTCATCTTCGAGTGAGGTCTCACGTGTCCACCACCCCCACCACCGCAGACCAGCCGCAGATCGGTACCGCCCGGGTGAAGCGCGGCATGGCCGAGCAGCTCAAGGGCGGTGTGATCATGGACGTGGTCAACGCCGAGCAGGCCAAGATCGCCGAGGACGCCGGCGCTGTCGCCGTCATGGCGCTGGAGCGGGTTCCGGCCGACATCCGCAAGGACGGCGGCGTCGCGCGCATGTCGGACCCGAACATGATCGAGGAGATCATCGAGGCGGTCTCGATCCCGGTCATGGCGAAGTCCCGGATCGGCCACTTCGTCGAGGCCCAGGTCCTGCAGTCGCTCGGTGTCGACTACATCGACGAGTCCGAGGTGCTGACCCCGGCCGACGAGGTCAACCACTCCGACAAGTGGGCGTTCACCACCCCCTTCGTCTGTGGCGCCACCAACCTGGGCGAGGCCCTGCGCCGCATCGCCGAGGGCGCGGCCATGATCCGCTCCAAGGGCGAGGCCGGCACCGGCAACGTGGTCGAGGCCGTCCGCCACCTGCGCCAGATCAAGAACGAGATCGCCAAGCTGCGCGGCTTCGACAACAACGAGCTGTACGCCGCCGCCAAGGAGCTGCGCGCCCCGTACGAGCTGGTCAAGGAGGTCGCCGAGCTCGGCAAGCTGCCGGTCGTGCTGTTCTCCGCCGGTGGTGTGGCCACCCCGGCCGACGCCGCGCTGATGCGCCAGCTGGGCGCCGAGGGCGTCTTCGTCGGCTCCGGCATCTTCAAGTCGGGCGACCCGGCCAAGCGTGCCGCCGCGATCGTCAAGGCCACCACCTTCTTCGACGACCCGAAGATCATCGCGGACGCCTCCCGCAACCTGGGCGAGGCCATGGTCGGCATCAACTGCGACACCCTGCCCGAGACCGAGCGCTACGCCAACCGCGGCTGGTAGTCCCGTCCGCGTCCGGTGTCGGCCCGCCGCAGCGCCTCGGCGCACGGCGGGCCGCGCCGCGCCGGGGCCCGGACGACGACGGCCCGAGGAAAGCGATCGCCCGGAGCAGCGCAACGCCCGCCCGGGGCAGCGATCACACGAAGTACCGATCGAAGAAGGTTTGAGACCGTGAGCACTCCAGTCATCGGCGTCCTCGCCCTGCAGGGCGACGTCCGCGAGCACCTGGTCGCGCTGGCCGAGGCCGACGCGCTGGCCCGCCCGGTGCGCCGCGTCGAGGAGCTGGCCGAGGTCGACGCGCTGGTGATCCCCGGCGGGGAGTCCACCACCATGTCCAAGCTGGCGCTGCTGTTCGGCGTGATGGACCCGCTGCGCGAGCGGGTCGCCGCCGGCATGCCGGTGTACGGCACTTGCGCGGGCATGATCATGCTGGCCGACAAGATCCTGGACGGCCGCGACGACCAGGAGACGGTCGGCGGCATCGACATGACGGTGCGCCGCAACGCCTTCGGCCGCCAGAACGAGTCCTTCGAGTCCGGTATCGCCTTCGAGGGCCTCGGCGACGCGCCGGTGCACGGCGTGTTCATCCGCGCCCCCTGGGTCGAGGCGGTCGGCGCGGGCGTCGAGGTGCTGGCCGAGCTGCCGGCCGCCGACGGCCCGGAGAGCCGGATCGTCGCCGTCCGCCAGGGCAACCTGCTGGCCACCTCGTTCCACCCCGAACTGACCGGCGACCACCGGGTGCACGGCTACTTCGTGCGGATGGTCGAGGAGCACCTGGCCGCGGCCGCGCGGTAGCGGCCCGTCAGCACCGCGCGGTAGCGCCTCGCCGCCGCACGCTGACCGTGTGCGGTCCACCGGTTGCGGCACCGGTAAGATCTCTTCTGTTCATTTCCCTTTGGCGACGAAAAGGAGCTGGCGATGTCCGGCCACTCTAAGTGGGCTACCACCAAGCACAAGAAGGCCGTGATCGACGCCAAGCGCGGCAAGCTCTTCGCCAAGATGATCAAGAACATCGAGGTGGCGGCGCGCACCGGAGGCGGCGACCCGGCCGGCAACCCGACCCTCTACGACGCCATCCAGAAGGCGAAGAAGAGCTCGGTCCCGATCGACAACATCAACCGCGCCGTCAAGCGCGGCTCGGGCGCCGAGGCCGGCGGGGCCGACTACTCGACGATCATGTACGAGGGCTACGGCCCGAACGGTGTCGCGGTGCTCATCGAGTGCCTCACCGACAACCGCAACCGTGCCGCCTCGGACGTGCGCGTCGCGATGACCCGCAACGGCGGCTCGATGGCCGACCCGGGCTCGGTCTCGTACCTGTTCAACCGCAAGGGCGTCGTGATCGTCCCCAAGGCCGACGGCGTGGACGAGGACAAGCTCTTCGAGGTCGTCCTCGACCAGGAGCCCGAGGAGATCAACGACCTCGGCGAGTCCTTCGAGATCGTCTCCGAGGCCTCCAAGATGGTCGACGTCCGCACCGCCCTGGTGGACGCCGGCATCGACTACGACTCGGCCGAGGCCAACTTCCTCCCGAGCATGCAGGTCGAGCTGGACGTCGACGGCGCCCGCAAGATCCTGAAGCTGATCGACGCCCTCGAGGACAGCGACGACGTGCAGAACGTCTTCGCCAACTTCGACATCAGCGACGAGGTCGGTGCGCAGCTCGACGCCGAGTGATCGTTCTCACTGCCCGGCCCGGTGGTCCCTGGGACCACCGGGCCGGTGTCGTCGGTGGGTCTGTCGTACCCGGGCGGTAGCCTTCGCAGGTCGATCGGCAGGTGGCGAATCACGGAGAGGCGGGGCGCGACGTGCGGGTACTGGGTGTGGACCCGGGTCTGACCAGGTGCGGGATCGGCGTGGTGGACGGTGCGCCGGGCCGGCCGCTGAAGATGGTCGGGGTCGGGGTGGTGCGCACCCCCGCCGACGCGGAGATCGGGCCGCGGCTGCTCCTGGTCGAGCAGGGCATCGAGAGCTGGCTCGACAAGCACCGGCCGGACCTCGTCGCCGTCGAGCGGGTCTTCGCCCAGCACAACGTCCGCACCGTGATGGGCACCGCCCAGGCCAGCGCGGTCGCGATGCTGTGCGCCACCCGGCGTGGCATCCCCGTCACCCTGCACACCCCCAGCGAGGTCAAGGCCGCCGTCACCGGCTCAGGCCGGGCCGACAAGGCCCAGGTCACCGCCATGGTGCAGCGGCTGCTGCGGCTGGACGCCCCGCCCAAGCCGGCCGACGCCGCCGACGCGCTGGCGCTGGCCATCTGCCACATCTGGCGCGGTGGCGCGACGGACCGGATCGCCGCGGCCGTGGCCAAGGCGGCACCCGCCCGTGCGTCCGCCCGTCCGTCCTCCTACCGAGCCCCCCGAGGAGCCGCCCGATGATCGCCTTCGTCCAGGGCCCGGTGGCCGCCATCTCCGCCGGCACCGTCGTCGTCGAGGTCGGCGGTGTCGGGATGGCCGTCCAGTGCACCCCGAACACCGCGGCCGGCCTGCGGCTCGGCGAGCCCGCCCGGCTGGCCACCTCGCTCGTCGTCCGGGAGGACTCGCTCACCCTGTACGGCTTCGCCGACGACGACGAGCGGGCGGTGTTCGAGATCCTCCAGGCCGCGCCCGGGGTCGGCCCGCGCCTCGCCCAAGCGATGCTCGGGGTGCACAGCCCGGACGAGCTGCGGGCCGCCGTCGCCACGGGGAACGAGAAGGCGCTGATCGCCGTCCCCGGTATCGGCAAGGCCAAGGCCGCCAAGCTGCTGCTGGAGTACAAGGACAAGCTGGGCGCCCCGCACGGCAGTGTCCCCGCCCAGAAGCCGATCGCGGCCGGCCCGGCGCCGTGGGGCGATCAGCTGCACGCCGCCCTGGTCGGCCTCGGCTATGCGCCGCGCGAGGCGGACGAGGCGGTCAGCGCCGTCACCCCGGAGGCCGAGGCGCAGACCGTGACCGATGTCGGCGCCCTGCTCAAGGCGGCCCTGCGGACGCTCAACCGGGCCCGCTGAGCACCTCTTTACCGATCTGACCACCTGTCATCTTGTCGACATTGGAGCCCGCAGCAGTGAGCGGACGAAGTGAGGAGGGGGCATGACCTCGTACGACCCCGACCCGGCCGACCGGCTGGTCACGGCCGCCGCCGACGGCGAGGACCAGGCGGTCGAGGCGGCGCTGCGCCCCAAGCAGCTGGACGAGTTCATCGGCCAGGAGCGGGTCCGCGAGCAGCTGTCACTGGTGCTCCAGGCGGCCCGCAAGCGCGGCACCGCGCCCGACCACGTGCTGCTCAGCGGCCCGCCCGGGCTCGGCAAGACCACCCTCTCGATGATCATCGCGGCCGAGCTGGGCGCCCCGATCCGGATCACCTCCGGCCCGGCGATCCAGCACGCGGGGGACTTGGCGGCGATCCTCTCCTCGCTCACCGAGGGCGAGGTGCTCTTCCTCGACGAGATCCACCGCATGTCCCGGCCCGCCGAGGAGATGCTCTACATGGCGATGGAGGACTTCCGGGTCGACGTGATCGTCGGCAAGGGCCCGGGCGCCACGGCCATCCCGCTGGAGCTGCCGCCGTTCACCCTGGTCGGCGCGACCACCCGGGCCGGCCTGCTGCCGCCGCCGCTGCGCGACCGCTTCGGCTTCACCGGCCACATGGAGTTCTACGCGCCCGCCGAGCTCCAGCGGGTGGTGCACCGCTCGGCCGCGCTGCTGGACGTCGAGATCGACCCGGCCGGCGCGGCCGAGATCGCGGGGCGATCCCGCGGCACGCCCCGGATCGCCAACCGGCTGCTGCGCCGGGTCCGCGACTACGCGCAGGTCCGGCACGACGGCGTGGTCACGCCGGAGATCGCCGCCCAGGCGCTGGCTGTCTACGAGGTGGACGCCCGCGGGCTGGACCGGCTGGACCGCGCGGTGCTGGACGCGCTGCTGCGGCTGTTCGGGGGCGGCCCGGTCGGCCTGTCGACCCTGGCGGTCGCGGTGGGGGAGGAGGCGGAGACGGTCGAGGAGGTCGCCGAGCCCTTCCTGGTCCGTGAGGGCCTGCTCGCCCGCACCCCGCGTGGCCGGATCGCCACCGCCGCCGCCTGGCAGCACCTCGGCCTGACTCCGCCGCTCCAGACCCCTCCGGTCCAGGCCACGCGGGGCGTACTGCCGGCCCAGTCGGAGCTTTTCCGGGCCGACGAGGGCTGAACGGGTGACACCGGGACGATAGGGGCGTACCCGGGCCCGGCGCAGGTCCGCGGGGAGAAGCCGGGGGAGAAGCCCGGGGAAACTGTGCAGGCCGAGGCTCGCCACTTTCGGCGGCAGGATGCGATGCTTGGCGTTGTCCGATCAGTTCGGGGTCGCCTAGACTCCGCCGGACCGCCCCTCTCACCTGACGGGCCGACCAATACCACACAGGCCGCCGGCCGGCGGCCCGTAAAGGACCCTGGCTGCAGTGAACCTCATCATCCTTCTCCTCCCGATCATCGCGATCGTGCTCATGTTCCGGTCGCAGAAGAAGCGCCAGTCGCAGATGCAGCAGATGCAGACGGCGCTGGAGCCCGGGGCGGGAGTGCGTACCATCGGCGGCCTGTACGCCCAGGTGAAGGCGGTGAACGACGAGACCGTCGAGCTCGAGCTCGCGCCCGGCGTGGTCTCCCACTTCACCAAGAGCGCGATCGCGGCGGTCCTGGATCCGGCGGAGTACGACGCGATCATCAACGGTCGCCCGGCCGACGACGAGCTTCCCGAGCCGGAGGCCGAGGACGCCGACGCCGAGCCGGCCGACGAGAAGCCGCTGACGCTCACCAAGGACGGCGCCGACAAGGGCGAGGCCGAGGGCGGGGCTCCCGCGAGCAAGTAGTACGGCCGGGCACCCGCCCGGTCGCGCGGCGCAGGCCGCGAGTCCACAGGATCTCAGGGCCGCAGATCCGCCACGCCCCCGTCCAGCCACGAGCCGGACGGGGGTCCGGTAGGGGAGGTGGCATGGACAGGGAGAAACGAGCAAGGTGGCAACACCCAAGTCGCGCCCGCGCGACGGTTACCCGGGGCGGGCGCTGGCCCTCATCCTGGTGGTCACCGTCGGACTGGTCGCCCTCATGTTCGGGACGGGCAACACCAAGCCCCGCCTGGGGATCGACCTCGCAGGCGGCACCAGTATCACGCTGAGCGCGAAGTCGACCGATCCCAAGGCGATCAACAAGTCCAACATGGACATCGCCACCGGGATCATCGAGCAGCGGGTCAACGGGATGGGTGTCTCCGAGGCGGAGGTCCAGACCCAGGGCGACCGGAACATCATCGTCAACATCCCCAAGGGCGGTGACAAGCAGAACGCGGCCGACCAGGTCGGCACCACCGCGAAGCTGTACTTCCGCCCGGTCCTCGCCCTCGCCCCGACCGGCGTCCAGGCGCAGACCCCGAGCGCGGCCCCCTCGGCGAGCGGCAGTGCCGCCCCGGGCGCGAGCCCCTCGGCGTCGGCCTCCGCCTCGGCAGGTGCCACGCCCGCCGCGACCGGCAGCGCCAGCCCCGCGAAGAGCGGCAGCGCCAGCCCCACCAAGCAGGGCCGCGCGGTCGGTGAGGCCCTCGCCGCCGACGCCACCCCGTCCGCGGCCGCCACCGGCAGCGCGAGCGCCGCCCCGAGCGCCGCCGCCTCCGGTTCGCCCGCCGCGACCCCGAGCGCCGCCGCCACCGCCCCGGCCACGCCGGACCTCTCCGCCGCGATGACGCAGGGCACCGTGCCGCCGGAGCTGGCCGCCCAGTTCGCCGCCCTGGACTGCTCCAAGCCCGAGCAGCGCCAGAACCTGCAGAAGGCCGAGGAGCAGCCGACCGTCGCCTGCACCCAGAAGGCCGAGGACGGCATCTTCTACAAGCTGGCCCTCGGTCCGGTCGCGGTGAAGGGCGCCGACGTCTCCAAGGCGCAGGCCAGCATCGACACCCAGCAGGGCGCCGGCTGGCAGGTCCAGCTGCAGTTCAACGGCGCCGGCACCGACGCCTTCACCAAGATCACCGGCGCGCTGGCCACCCAGGCCACCCCGAACAACCAGTTCGCCATCGTGCTGGACGGCCAGGTCGTCTCCCACCCGTACGTGCGCGGCGCCATCCCCGGCGGCTCGGGCGTGATCTCGGGCAACTTCACCCAGGCCGAGGCGCAGAACCTCGCCAACGTGCTGAGCTTCGGCGCCCTGCCGCTGGAGTTCACCACGGACGACGTCACCACCGTCTCCCCGCAGCTCGGCGGCGACCAGCTGCAGGCCGGTCTGATCGCCGGCGCCATCGGCATGCTGCTGGTGGTCCTCTACTCGATGGTGTACTACCGCGGTCTCGGCCTGGTCTCCATCGCCGGTCTGATCGTCTCGGCGATCCTGACCTACTCGATCATGAGCCTGCTCGGCGCGGGGATCGGCTTCGCGCTGAACCTGCCGGCCGTCTGCGGCGCGATCGTCGCGATCGGTATCACCGCGGACTCCTTCATCGTGTACTTCGAGCGCATCCGCGACGAGGTCCGTGAGGGCGCCCCGCTGCGCCCGGCGGTCCAGCGGGCCTGGCCGCGTGCCCGGCGCACCATCCTGGTGTCGGACTTCGTGTCCTTCCTCTGTGCCGCGGTGCTCTACCTGGTCTCGGTCGGCAAGGTGCAGGGCTTCGCGTTCACGCTGGGCCTGACCACCGCGCTCGACGTCGTCGTGATCTTCCTCTTCACCAAGCCGCTGATCACGCTGCTGGCCCGCCGGAAGTTCTTCTCCGACGGCCACCCGTGGTCCGGTCTGGACCCGAAGCGCCTGGGCGCCCGCCCGCCGCTTCGCAGCACCCGTCGCCGTACCCCCTCGTCCACCGCCGTGAAGGGGGCCTGACACCGTGTCACGCTTCTCCAATCTGGGCCACCGGCTCTACCAGGGCGAGGTCAGCTTCGACTTCGTCGGTCGCCGCAAGCTCTGGTACAGCATCTCCGGCGTGATCGTGCTGGTCGCGGCGGTCGGCCTGGCCCTGGGCCTGAAACTCGGCATCGAGTTCAAGGGCGGTTCGGTCTACACCGTCTCCAAGCCGGGGCTGAGCATCTCGCAGACGCAGGAGGCAGTGGACAAGATCGTCCACTCGCACCCGCTGGTGCAGTCCGTGGACGACGGCAAGAAGTTCCGCATCCAGGTCTCCTCCGAGGAGAACGTCAGCTCGTCGGTCTTCACCGACAAGCTGTCCAAGGAGCTCGGCGTTCCGCTCCAGGAGATCGACACCCAGGTGATCGGTCCCAGCTGGGGTGAGCAGATCTCCAGCAAGGCCCTCACCGGCCTGATCATCTTCATGGTCCTGGTGACGGTCTACCTGGCGATCGCCTTCGAGTGGCGGATGGCGGTGGCGGCCCTGGTCGCCCTCATCCACGACCTCCTGATCACCATCGGGGTCTACGCCCTGGTGGGCTTCGAGGTCACCCCCGGTACGGTGATCGGCTTCCTGACCATCCTCGGGTACTCGCTCTACGACACGGTCGTCGTCTTCGACACCGTGAAGGAGAACGCCAAGGGGCTCACCAAGCAGAACAAGCTCACCTACAGCGATGCGGCCAACGCGGGCCTCAACCAGACCCTGGTGCGCTCGCTCAACACCACGGTGGTCGCCCTGCTCCCGGTGGCGGCGCTGCTGTTCATCGGTGGCGGCATCCTGGGCGCCGGCACGCTGAACGACATCTCGCTCGCGCTGTTCATCGGCCTCGCCGCCGGTGCCTACTCCTCGATCTGCGTCGCCACCCCGCTGCTGGCGCAGCTCAAGGAGGAGCAGCCGGAGATGAAGGCGCTGGCCAAGCGGGTCGCCCAGCGGCGCGCCGCGGACGCCAAGGCCGCGGCCGAGGGCCAGGACGGAACGCCGGAGGGCGAGGAGTTCGCCGACAGCGACCTGCCGGCGGGTATGGTCGGTCAGCGCGGCCGGGCGGCCGGTGCCCGTGCCAAGGGCCGTCCGTCCACCAAGCGCTGAACTCCGACCGACCGTAAGGACTCAAGGTGACCACCGCCGACACCGCACTGGCCGAGCTGCTGAACAGCCGGATCCGGGACGTCCCGGACTACCCGAAGCCGGGTGTGCTGTTCAAGGACATCGCGCCGCTGCTCGCCGACGCCGAGGCCTTCGCGGCCCTCACCCGGGCGCTGGCGGAGCGGGCGACGGCCCTCGGTGCGACCAAGGTGGTGGGCCTGGAGGCGCGCGGCTTCGTGCTGGCGGCCCCGGCGGCCTTCGCGGCCGGGCTCGGCTTCGTGCCGATCCGCAAGCAGGGCAAGCTGCCCGGCGAGGTGTTCCGCCGCTCGTACGAGCTGGAGTACGGCCAGGCGACGCTGGAGGTGCAGTGCGACGCCTTCGCGCCCGGTGAGCGGGTGCTGGTGGTGGACGACGTGCTGGCCACCGGCGGGACCATCGGTGCCTCGCTGGACCTGGTGAAGGAGGCCGGCGCCGAGCTGGTGGGCGTCGTGGTGCTGATGGAGCTGGGCTTCCTGGACGGCCGCGAGCGGCTCTCCGGGCACCTGGGCGCCGCCCCGCTGGAGACGCTGGTCACGGTCTGAGAGGCGGTCCGGGAAGCGGACCGAGGAACGGGCCCGGGGCGGCGGTCGGATCATCCGGCCGCCGCCCTTCGCGTGTCCGGAGCGTGTCCGGGGCCGGGCGGCTGAACACCGGAGCGCCCGGCTCGGTACCATGAAGATTCATCCCCTCCCGGTTGTCCGTGTTGGTGGCAGCCGTACGGGGGGTCGGCCCGGTGCCCCGAGGAGTGTCCTTGCCCGACGAGGTTGTGCCCACGGCCGCAGCGGCCGCCCCCGAAGACCGTCCCACGCCCTCGGGGGCCACCCCGGCACGTCCGGCGCCGACCTCCTCGCGTCCGGTGGCTCCCGCGAGCCGCCCGTCCTCCTCCGGCGGCATGCGCGCCCGCCTGGCCCGCCTCGGCGGCCAGCGCTCCAGCGTGCTCAACCCCGTCCTGGAGCCGCTGTTCCGCTCGATCCGGGCCAACGACCCCAAGGCCGACCCGGCGCTGCTGCGGGACATCGAGAAGGCGTACGCGGTCGCCGAGAAGTGGCACCGCGGGCAGAAGCGCAAGAGCGGCGACCCGTACATCACCCACCCGCTCGCGGTCGCGACCATCCTGGCCGAGCTCGGCATGGACGCCGCGACCCTGATGGCCGGGCTGCTCCACGACACCGTCGAGGACACCGACTACGGCCTGGAGACCCTGCGCAAGGACTTCGGCGACTCGGTGGCCCTGCTGGTCGACGGCGTCACCAAGCTGGACCGGGTCAAGTTCGGCGAGGCCGCGCAGGCCGAGACCGTCCGCAAGATGGTCGTCGCGATGGCCAAGGACCCGCGCGTCCTGGTGATCAAGCTGGCCGACCGCCTGCACAACATGCGCACCATGCGCTACCTCAAGCGGGAGAAGCAGGAGAAGAAGGCCCGCGAGACGCTGGAGATCTATGCCCCGCTGGCGCACCGGCTGGGGATGAACACCATCAAGTGGGAGCTGGAGGACCTCGCCTTCGCGATCCTCTACCCCAAGATGTACGACGAGATCGTCCGCCTGGTCGCCGAGCGCGCGCCCAAGCGGGACGAGTACCTGGCGACCGTCATCGACCAGGTCCAGGGCGACCTGCGCGGCGCCCGGATCACCGCGTCCGTCACCGGCCGGCCGAAGCACTACTACTCGGTCTACCAGAAGATGATCGTCCGGGGCCGGGACTTCGCCGAGATCTACGACCTGGTGGGCATCCGGGTCCTGGTCGACACCGTCCGCGACTGCTACGCGGCGCTGGGCACCATCCACGCGCGGTGGAACCCGGTGCCGGGGCGGTTCAAGGACTACATCGCGATGCCCAAGTTCAACATGTACCAGTCGCTGCACACGACGGTGATCGGCCCCGGCGGCAAGCCCGTCGAACTGCAGATCCGCACCTTCGACATGCACCGCCGGGCCGAGTACGGCATCGCCGCGCACTGGAAGTACAAGCAGCGCGCGGTGGCCGGCGCCTCCAAGGTCCGCACCGACACCCCCACCCAGGCCCGCAAGGACGACAAGGCCGGCGCCGTCAACGAGATGGCCTGGCTGCGGCAGCTGCTGGACTGGCAGAAGGAGACCGAGGACCCGAGCGAGTTCCTGGAGTCCCTGCGCTTCGACCTCTCCAACAACGAGGTCTTCGTCTTCACGCCCAAGGGCGACGTGATAGCGCTGCCGGCCGGCGCCACCCCGGTGGACTTCGCCTTCGCCGTCCACACCGAGGTCGGGTACCGCTGCATAGGGGCCCGGGTCAACGGGCGGCTGGTGCCGCTGGAGTCGACCCTGGAGAACGGCGACAGCGTCGAGGTCTTCACCTCCAAGGCGGAGAACGCCGGCCCCTCCCGGGACTGGCTGGGCTTCGTCAAGTCCCCGCGCGCCCGCAACAAGATCCGCGCCTGGTTCTCCAAGGAGCGCCGCGAGGAGGCGATCGAGCACGGCAAGGAGGCCATCGCCCGGGCGATGCGCAAGCAGGGCCTGCCGATCCAGCGGATCCTGACCGGCGACTCGCTGGTCACCCTGGCCCACGAGATGCGCTACCCCGACATCTCCTCGCTGTACGCGGCGATCGGCGAGGGCCACGTCGCCGCGCAGAACATCGTGCAGAAGCTGGTGCAGGCGCTCGGCGGCGAGGAGGGTGCCACCGAGGACCTCGCCGAGACGGCCACCCCGACCCACGACACCCGCCGGGCGGTGCGCCGCCGGGCCAAGGGTGACCCTGGTGTCATCGTCAAGGGCGTCGAGGACGTCTGGGTCAAGCTGTCGCGCTGCTGCACGCCGGTGCCGGGCGACCCGATCGTCGGCTTCGTCACCCGCGGCAACGGCGTCTCGGTGCACCGCGCCGACTGCGTCAACGTGGAGGCGCTCAGCCAGCAGCCCGAGCGGATGATCGACGTCGAGTGGGCGGCCACCCAGTCGTCCGTCTTCCTGGTGGCCATCCAGGTCGAGGCGCTGGACCGGTCCCGGCTGCTCTCGGACGTCACCCGGGTCCTCTCCGACCAGCACGTCAACATCCTGTCGGCGGCGGTGCAGACCTCCCGCGACCGGGTGGCGATGAGCCGCTTCACCTTCGAGATGGGCGACCCGAAGCACCTCGGGCACGTGCTCAAGGCGGTCCGCGGCGTCGAGGGCGTCTACGACGTCTACCGGGTCACCTCGGCCCGCAAGTAGCGGACGGCAGGACACGAGGAAGGGCCCCGGGTTCGCCCGGGGCCCTTCCTCGTGTCCTGCGGCGCGGACTCAGCCGCTGAACTCCTCCTGGCTCTTGTGCGCCTGCTCCAGCAGGGTCTGCACACCGGCCAGCTCGGACTCCAGCTTGGCGACGCGGCTCGCGTTGCCGGCCGCGCGGGCCTTGTCCAGGTCGGCCTGGATCTTCTCGGCCTTGGCCTCGAAGAGGCCGACCATGCCGGCGGCGCGGGCCTTGGCCTCCGGGTTGGAGCGCTTCCACTCGGCGTCCTCGGACTCGCGGATCGCCCGCTCGACCGCGTTCAGCCGGCCGTCCAGCTTCGGCCGGACGTCGCGCGGCACGTGCCCGATCGCCTCCCAGCGCTCGTTGATCTCGCGCAGCGCGGCCTTGGCGGCCTTGAGGTCGGTGATCGGCAGGATCGTCTCGGCCTCGGCCGCCAGCGCCTCCTTGAGCTTCTGGTTGGCGACCTGCTCGGCGTCGCGCTCGCTGAACACGGCGGACCGGGCCTGGAAGAAGACGTCCTGGGCGCCGCGGAACCGCGCCCACAGCTCGTCCTCGATGTCGCGCTGGGCGCGCCCGGCGGCCTTCCAGCGCGCCATCAGGTCGCGGTAGCGGGCCGCGGTGTCGCCCCACTCGGTGGACGAGGAGAGCGCCTCCGCCTCGGTGACCAGCTGCTCCTTGACCGCCCGGGCCTGGTCGCGCTCGGCGTCCAGGGTGGCGAAGTGGGCCTTGCGGTGCTTGGAGAAGACCGAGCGGGCGTGCGAGAAGCGGTGCCACAGCTCGTCGTCGCTCTTGCGGTCCAGCCGCGGCAGGCCCTTCCAGGTGTCCACCAGGGCACGCAGCCGGTCGCCGGCCTCCCGCCACTGGGTCGACTCGGCGAGCCGCTCGGCCTCGGCGACCAGCTCCTCCTTGGCCGTCCGGGTCTCGTCCTGGGCCTTGGCGCGGGCCGCCTTGCGCTGCTCGCGGCGGCTCTCGATCTCACCGGCGAGCGTGTCCAGCCGCTTGGCCAGCGCGTCCAGGTCGCCGACCGCGTGCCCCTCGGCCACCTGCGCGCGCAGGTGCTCCAGCGCCGTCTGGGCGTCCTTGGCGGCCAGGTCGGTGGTGCGCACCCGCTTCTCCAGCAGGCCGATCTCCACCTCGATGCCCTGGTACTTGCGCTCGAAGTAGGCGAGAGCCTCCTCGGGCGAGCCGGCCTGCCAGGAACCCACGACGCGTTCGCCGTCGGCCGTCCTGACGTAGACCGTGCCCTGCTCGTCGACACGGCCCCACGGGTCGCTGCTCATAGCGCGTCCTCCACATGACGTCGCGCCCGCGCCGGGGCGGTACGCGTACGTCGTCCACAGTTGATGTGCGGCGGACCGATGAGTCCGCCGTCCCGTCCGCCGTGTCTTGCTGCCGAGGGTGACGGCCGGCGGGTCTGGGCACCCTACACAACGCCAACATAGGCGACCAGGCCCGGTGCTGTCCGCATCCGGGCCGGGCGATTTCGGGCCGGGGCCGCGCTCGCACGCCTCCCGGGCGTGCGCGGTGCGGCCCCGGTACGGATCAACCCTTCGCGGTGGTCACCGAGTTGAGGGTGATGTCGGCCATCGGGTGGCCGTCCGCCCCGCCCTCCAGGGTGCCCGCGGCGGCGATCTTCTGAAGCACGTCCAGACCACCGGTGATCTTGCCGAACGGGGTGTAGTTCGGGTCCAGCTTGGTGTCCTTGTAGACCAGGAAGAACTGGCTGCCGTTGGTGCCCGGGCCCGAGTTGGCCATCGCCACCGTGCCCGCCGGGTAGGTCGCGCCGGTCAGGTTCTCGTCGGCGAACTTGTAGCCCGGGCCGCCGGTGCCGCCCGGGGCGGTGGCGCTGGCCGTCGGGTCGCCGCACTGCAGCACGAAGATGCCGCCCGTGGTCAGCCGGTGGCACTTGGTGTGGTCGAAGAACTGCTGGCCCGAGAGGAAGGCGAAGGAGTTGACCGTGTGCGGCGCCTTGGCCGCGTCCAGGGTGAGCGTCACCTTGCCGCAGTTGGTGTCCAGCGTCGACGTGTAGGTGCCGCTGGCGTCGATGCTCATCGCCGGCTCGGTCTGCCACTGCTTGCCGTTCGGCGCGCCCGGCGCCGGGTCCGTGCAGCCCTCGACCGGCTTGCGGGTCGGGGTGGTGGGCTCCCCGGTGGCGGTCGGCGCGGCCTGCGCGGTGGAGGAGGAGTCCTTCTTGTCCTCGGAGTCGAACGCACCCGTGCCCACCAGTGCGCCGCCGCCCGCCAGCACCACCACGGCGAGCGAGGCCCCGAGGATGGTGTTGCGGCGCTTGCGCACGGCGTGGGCCTCGGCCCGGCGCTGCGCCTGGCGCTCGTACTTCTCGCGGGCGAGCTGCCGCCGCCGCTGTTCGCTGGTGACCACAGGCCGTGTCTCCTACATATGCGCTGGACTTGTGTACGGATGCTGGAGCGGATCATCGCATCCATCGATGGCCAAGTGTAGGTACCGCGGCGGTAAGAACGCGGTGAACCTGTCAGGACGAAGTGGGCCTGTCACCCTTATCTGGTTCGCAACCGGACCCGGACCGCCGGTAGGCTGCGCTTACACCACCTCGTGTAGCCGCATCCCGTAGCCGCCACTGCCGACCGAATCACGAAGGACGCGCGTGTTCATCGCCGGATTCCCCGCTGGAGCCTGGGGCACCAACTGCTACCTGGTCGCTCCGGCGCCGGGCGAGGAGTGCGTCATCGTCGACCCCGGCCACCAGGCCGCCCGCGGCGTCGACGAGCTGATCCGCGAGCACCGGCTCAAGCCCGTCGCGGTCGTGCTCACCCACGGCCACATCGACCACATCGCCTCGGTCGTCCCGGTCTGCGGCGCCAAGGGCGTCCCGGCCTGGATCCACCCCGAGGACCGCTACATGATGGCCGACCCGGAGAAGGCGCTCGGCCGCTCGCTCGGCACCCAGCTGATGGGCGAGCTCACCGTCGGCGAGCCCGACGACGTGCGCGAGCTCACCGACGGCAGCGTGCTGGACCTGGCCGGCCTGAAGCTCACCGTCGACCACGCGCCCGGCCATACCAAGGGGTCGGTGACGTTCCGGACGCCCGGCGCCGAGGATCTTCCCCCGGTGCTCTTCTCGGGCGACCTGCTCTTCGCCGGCTCCATCGGGCGTACGGACCTCCCGGGCGGGGACGGCGACGCGATCATGCAGTCGCTGGCCCGGGTGTGCCTGCCCCTCGACGACGCGACCGTGGTCCTCTCCGGCCACGGCGGACAGACCACCATCGGCCGTGAGCGCGCCACCAACCCCTACCTCAGGCAGGCGGCGGGAGCGCTCGGCGCTCCGGCCTTCCCGCGACGAGGAATGTGACGGAAGAGAAGTTGAGCACCTTCACCGCCCCCAAGGGCACCTACGACCTGCTGCCCCCCAGCTCCGCGACGTTCCTGGCGATCCGCGAGCGCCTCAGCGCGCCGCTGCGCCGGGCCGGCTACGGCTACATCGAGACCCCGGTCTTCGAGGACGTCAAGCTGTTCTCCCGCGGTGTCGGCGAGTCCACGGACATCGTCACCAAGGAGATGTTCTCCCTCACCAAGCGCGGCAAGGAAGACCTCGCGCTGCGCCCCGAGGGCACCGCGTCGGTGGTCCGCGCCGCCCTGCAGGCCAACCTGCACAAGCTGGGCAACCTGCCGGTCAAGCTCTGGTACTCCGGCTCCTTCTACCGCTACGAGCGCCCGCAGGCCGGCCGCTACCGCCAGTTCGCCCAGGTCGGCGCCGAGGCGATCGGCGCGGAGGACCCGGCGCTGGACGCCGAGCTGATCATCCTGGCCGACGACGCGTTCCGCTCGCTGGGCCTCGGCAACTACTCGCTGCTGATCAACAGCCTCGGCGACAAGCAGTGCCGCCCGGTCTACCGCACCGCGCTGATCGAGTTCCTGGCCGGCCTGGACCTCGACGAGGACACCCGCCGCCGCGCCGAGATCAACCCGCTGCGTGTGCTGGACGACAAGCGCGAGTCCGTCCAGGCCCAGCTGACCGACGCCCCCAAGCTGCGCGACTACCTCTGCGAGGAGTGCAAGGCCTACGACGAGAAGGTCCGCGAGCTGCTCACCGCCGCCGGCGTGCCCTTCACCGACGACCCCAAGCTGGTCCGCGGGCTGGACTACTACACCCGCACCACCTTCGAGTTCGTGCACAACGGCCTCGGCGCGCAGTCCGCGATCGGCGGCGGCGGCCGGTACGACGGTCTCTCCGAGATGCTCGGCGGCCCGGCGCTGCCGTCCGTCGGCTGGGGCCTCGGCGTCGACCGCACCTACCTGGCGATGGAGGCGGAGGGCGTCGTCCTCGACCTGCCCTCCACCACCTCCGTGTACGCCGTCGCGCTGAGCGACGAAGCGAAGAACGTCCTCTTCGCCAAGGTGGTCGAGCTGCGCCGCGAGGGCGTCGCCACCGACCTCGCCTTCGGCGTCAAGGGCATCAAGAACGCGATGAAGTCCGCGGACCGTTCCGGCGCCCGCTTCGCCGTGCTCGCCGGTGACCGGGACCTCGCCGAAGGCGTCGTCCAGCTGAAGGACCTGACCACCGGCGAGCAGAACCCCGTCGCCCTCGACGCACTCGTCACCACCCTGAAGGAGAAGCAGCTGTGATCCGCACGCACGACGCGGGCACGCTCCGCCCGGAGCACGCAGGCACCACCGTCACCCTGGCCGGCTGGGTCGCCCGCCGCCGAGACCACGGCGGCGTGGCCTTCATCGACCTGCGCGACGCCTCCGGCACCGTGCAGATCGTGGTCCGCGACCTGGACTCCGTCCACGGCCTCCGCGCCGAGTACTGCGTCAAGGTCGTCGGTGACGTCCGCGTGCGGCCCGAGGGCAACGAGAACCCGGACATCCCGACCGGCGCCGTCGAGGTCGTCGTCAGCGAGATCGAGGTGCTCTCCGAGGCCGCCCCGCTGCCCTTCCCGGTCGCCGAGTACGAGCCCGGCACGGTCAACGAGGAGGTCCGGCTCCGCTACCGCTACCTGGACCTGCGCCGTGAGGGCCCGGCCAAGGGCCTGCGGCTGCGCTCCAAGGTCAACAACATCATCCGCCGGGTGATGGAGGAGAACGACTACCTCGACATCGAGACGCCGTACCTCACCCGCTCCACCCCCGAGGGCGCCCGCGACTTCCTCGTCCCGGTCCGCCTGCAGCCCGGTCACTGGTACGCGCTGCCGCAGTCGCCCCAGCTGTTCAAGCAGCTGCTGATGGTGGCCGGCATGGAGCGGTACTACCAGATCGCCCGCTGCTTCCGCGACGAGGACTTCCGCGCCGACCGCCAGCCGGAGTTCACCCAGCTGGACATCGAGGCCTCGTTCGTCGACCAGGAGGACATCCTGGCCCTCGGCGAGAAGATCGTCGGCTCGATCTGGCGTGAGGTGCACGGGTACGAGCTGCCGAACCCGCTGCCCCGGATGACCTACGCGGACGCGATGGCCCGCTACGGCTCCGACAAGCCGGACGTCCGCTTCGGCCAGGAACTCACCGACCTCACCGAGTACTTCAAGGGCACCGAGTTCCGCGTCTTCCAGGCCCCGTACGTCGGCGCCGTGGTCATGCCCGGCGGCGCCTCGCAGCCGCGCAAGGCGCTCGACGCCTGGCAGGACTGGGCCAAGGCGCGCGGCGCCCGCGGCCTCGCCTACGTCGTCATCGACGCCGAGACCGGCGAGCTGCGCGGCCCCGTCGCCAAGAACCTCTCCGCCGAGCACCTGGCCGGCCTGGCCGCCGCCGCCGGCGCCAAGAACGGTGACGCGATCTTCTTCGCGGCCGGCAAGCAGCGCCCCTCGCAGGAGCTGCTGGGCGCCGCCCGCCTGGAGATCGGCCGCCGCTGCGAGCTGATCGACGAGTCCCAGTGGGCCTTCCTCTGGGTCGTCGACTTCCCGATGTTCGAGCCGATCGAGGACGACAAGGGCGAGTTCCAGGGCTGGCACGCGGTGCACCACCCCTTCACCGCCCCGACCGCCGAGTCGCTCGCCACCTTCGACACCGACCCGGGCTCGGCGCTCTCCAACGCCTACGACCTGGTCCTCAACGGCTCGGAGCTGGGCGGCGGTTCGATCCGTATCCACCAGCGGGACGTGCAGAAGCGGGCGTTCGACGCGATCGGCCTCTCCGAGGAGGAGGCGGCCTCGCAGTTCGGCTTCCTGCTGGACGCCTTCAACTACGGCCCGCCGCCGCACGGTGGCGTCGCCTTCGGCCTCGACCGGATCGTCACGCTGCTCGGCGGGTACGACACCATCCGGGACGTCATCGCGTTCCCGAAGACGTCCACCGGCGGCGACCCGCTGACCGGCGCCCCCACGCCGATCACCCCGGCGCAGCGCCGCGAGGCCGGCGTCGACGCCCAGCCGAAGGTCCGCGAGGACGCCAAGGCCGACGCCAAGTCCGAGGCCCAGCCCAAGGCTTGATGTTCCATCGGCTAACCTTTCACGGCCCCGGACGGCGCACCTGCCGTCCGGGGCCGGTCCACAACGGTGTGTGACAGAGAGAGGCTCCCCCCATGAGGGTCAGCACCAGAGTCGAGTGTCCGGACGACGCGCCCGCGACCAGACGGGTCCACATGGCCGCGTTCCCCGGCCCCGACGAGGCCGACCTGGTGGACGCGCTGCGCCGTGACCCCGCCTGGCTGCCCGGCCTGTCGCTGGTCGCGGTGGACGCGGCCGGCCTGGTCGTCGGCCATGCGCTGCTCACCCGGCTGCGGGTCGGCGACGGCCAGGGCCTGGCGCTCGCGCCGGTCGCGGTCGCGCCCGAGTGGCAGCGCAAGGGTGTCGGCGAGCTGGTCGTCCGGGCCGCGCTGGCGGCCGCCGAGGAGGCCGGCGAGAAGCTCGTCGTGGTGCTCGGCGACCCGGGCTACTACGGCCGGTTCGGCTTCCTCCCGGCCCAGCGGCACGAGATCACCGGCCCGTTCGAGGTGCCGGAGGCCTACTTCCAGGCGCTCGCCCTGCCCGCGTACGACGGTGGCCCGCGCGGGCTCTGCCGCTACCCGGAGCCGTTCGAGGCCGTCTAGGCCTCCGGAGCCCGGCCGGATCCGTTCCTGCGGGCGGGACTCCCGCCCGGCTGGGAACCGACCGTCGCCCGGCAGCTCTGCACGAACGCGGCCATCGCCGGGGTCAACTCCCGCTCCTTCGGCCAGTACAGCCCGACCTGGCTCGGGCTCAGCCCCCGCACCGGCCGGTACGCGACATCCTCCCGTGCCGCCAGCCGGCTCATCGTTTCCGGGGCGAAGCCGACGCCTTGGCCGCACACCACCGCGGCCGGCCACTCGTCGGCATTGTGCGCCACCGCGCCGATCCGCACCGGCCGCCCGCCCCGCTGTTGTTCTGCCGCAGCTCCACCTGCCGGCCGGGCATCCGCCGGGTGAAGTCCGTCACGGTGCTCCGGGTCATCACGTTGATCGTGCCGCCCTCGAAGCCCACCCGCAGCGTCGAGCCCTGCTCGGCCGCCGCCGCCGCGGTGGCGCGCAGCGCGTCGTCCCAGTCCGCCGGCATCGGGCCGGCGCCGAGCTCTCATTTGACAGTCGCAGCTACGACCGGCCGTAGTAGGATCACGGCCTACCTCGGTAGCGGTCAGGGCTTGGCCGTCACAAGGTTCTACGGATCCGAGTGAGAAGCTGCCCCGCTCGCGGGGCGGAGGAGTCACGCCCCAAGGTTATGGACTTATGGGGTGTTGGACGGGCTCGGCCCGGTCCAAGGTTGATCACCTCGCCGCACTGCCCAGCGTGGTACCGGCGGTTCAGGGGGCCGCCGGTGCTACGCAGTGGTGGTCCCCTGCGTCACCCGTCACGACCTGCGGCCAACGCTCATCCGTTCTAGCGTGAGTGATCATCAGCACCAGCCGGACGGAGGCACCCAGGTGGCAGCCAGGCCCGAGCGTGACGGAGCCCGCCCCCCGGAGCGGCTGGCGAGGAAGCCGTACGAGCGGGAGCTGCTGCGGCTCCAGAACGAACTCGTCAAGCTCCAGGAGTGGGTGCGTGCCGAGGGTGCCCGGCTGGTGGTCGTGTTCGAGGGGCGCGACGCGGCCGGCAAGGGCGGCGCGATCAAGCGGGTGACGGAGTATCTGAACCCGCGCATCGCCCGGGTCGTGGCGCTGCCCACCCCCACCGAGCGCCAGCGCAGCCAGTGGTACTTCCAGCGGTACGTCGAGCAGCTGCCGGCCGCCGGGGAGATCGTGCTGTTGGACCGCAGTTGGTACAACCGGGCCGGGGTCGAGCGGGTGATGGGCTTCTGCACGGACGAGGAGTACTGGCAGTTCCTGCACCAGTGCCCGATGTTCGAGCGGATGCTGACCGAGTCGGGCATCCTGCTGCGCAAGTACTGGTTCTCGGTCAGCGACACCGAGCAGCAGCGGCGTTTCCGGGACCGGCTGGAGGACCCGATGAAGCGCTGGAAGCTCTCACCGATGGACGTCGAGTCGATCACCCGCTGGGAGGACTACTCGCGGGCCAAGGACGAGATGTTCGTCTACACCGACGCCCCGGACTCGCCGTGGAACGTGGTGGAGAGCGACGACAAGCGGCGGGCCCGGATCAACATGATCGCCCACCTGCTCTCCACCCTCCCGTACCGCGAGGTGGCCCCGCCCCGGATCGAGCTGCCGACCCGCCCGAGCCCCCGGGGCTACCAGCGGCCGCCGCGCGACCTGCAGAAGTACGTGCCGGACCACGCGGCGGGGATCGGCTAGCGGCTCCTCCGAACGGCCCCGCGGCGTTGCCGTCGGCGGTCCCGGAGCGTGCGATGGACGTGCCCGTGAACGCGCGGACGCCCGGAGCGGCGCCCGCCGGATGTCAGGAGACCGCCCATGTTCGTTCGTACCGTCTACGCGACCGGTGACCCGGCGAAGCTCGACCGGACCCTCGACGGGCTCCGCGCCGAAGCGGTCCGGCTGCTGTCCGCGCAGCCCGGCTACCGGGGCTACGGCCTGTTCGCCAACCGGGAGCTCGGCATCATCACGATGGGCTCCTGGTGGGAGAGCCGGCAGGCCGAGCAGGACAGCGACGCGCAGCTGAAGCAGCGCCGTGCCGAGCTGCTGGCGCCGTTCGCGGGGACGGTGAGCACGGACACCTGGGAGGCCGTGGTCGCCGCCCGCCCCGCCCAGGTCGGTCCGGGGGCCTGGTTCCGGCTGACCAAGTTCGACTTCGACCGGGCGAACGCCGACCGGCTGGCCACCGCCTTCCGCGAGACGGCGCTTCCCGGGATGCAGCGGCTCGAGGGGTTCCTCGGTAGCTCCATGCTGCTCAACACCGAGGACGAGCGCGGCGCGGTGGGCGGCCTCTTCGCCGACAAGGCTGCTCTGGTGGCCTCCCGCGGGCCGATCGCGGAGGCCCGGGCGAAGGCCGTGGCCCAGGGCGGGGCGACCTTGCGGTCGCTGGAGGAGTTCGAGGTCGTCCTGCTGGACCTTCCGCACCAGCCGTAGGACTGCGGCCGGGCGGGGCTGTCGGCGCCCTCGCATAGGCTTCCGGTGTGGACGAACCGGACCTCTTCACCGCCGCCGCCGAGGAACGCCAGGCCAAGGAGCCCGGCCGGGCCCCGCTCGCCGTACGGATGCGCCCGCGCACCCTGGACGAGGTGGCCGGGCAGCGGCAGCTGCTGAAGCCCGGCTCACCGCTGCGCCGCCTCGTCGTCGGCTCGCGCGGGCCGGCGGCGACCAGCTCGGTGATCCTCTGGGGCCCGCCCGGCACCGGAAAGACCACGCTCGCGCACGTGATCAGCCAGGCCGTCGAGGGGCGCTTCGTCGAGCTGTCGGCGATCACCGCGGGCGTCAAGGAGGTCCGCGCGGTCATCGAGGGGGCCCGCCGGGCGGTCGGCATGAGCGGCAAGGAGACGGTGCTCTTCCTGGACGAGATCCACCGCTTCTCCAAGGCCCAGCAGGACTCGCTGCTGCCCGCGGTGGAGAACCGCTGGGTCACCCTGATCGCCGCGACCACCGAGAACCCGTACTTCTCGGTGATCTCCCCGCTGCTGTCACGGTCTCTGCTGCTCACCCTGGAGTCGCTGACCGACGAGGACATCCGCGCCCTGCTGCGCCGCGCGGTGGCCGACGAGCGCGGCCTGGAGGGCGCGCTGGAGCTGTCCGGGGAGGCCGAGGACCACCTGGTCCGCCTCGCCGGCGGGGACGCCCGGCGGGCGCTGACCACGCTGGAGGCGGCGGCCGGGGCGGCGCTGGAGAAGGGCGAGGCGAGCATCACCCTGGCCACCACCGAGACGGCGGTCAACCAGGCGGCCGTCCGCTACGACAAGGACGGCGACCAGCACTACGACGTCGCCAGCGCGCTGATCAAGTCGATCCGGGGCAGTGACGTCGACGCCACCCTGCACTACCTGGCCCGGATGATCGAGGCGGGGGAGGACCCGAGGTTCATCGCCCGGCGGCTGATGATCTCGGCCAGCGAGGACGTCGGCCTGGCCGACCCGACCGCGCTGACCACGGCGGTGGCGGCGGCCCAGGCGGTGGCGCTGATCGGCTTCCCGGAGGCGCGGATCATCCTCTCCCAGGCGGCGATCGCGCTGGCGCTGGCGCCCAAGTCCAACGCGGCCTACCTGGCGATCGACGCGGCGCTGGCGGACGTCCGGCAGGGCCTGGCCGGCGCGGTGCCGCCGCACCTGCGGGACGCGCACTACGGTGGCGCCGGCAAGCTCGGGCACGGCCAGGGGTACCAGTACCCGCACGACCTGCCGGAGGGCATCGCGGCGCAGCAGTACGCGCCGGACGCGGTGCACGGCAGGGCGTACTACCAGCCGACCCGGCACGGCGGCGAGGCCCGGTACGCGGACATCGTGGAGTGGACCAGGGGCCGGCTCAGGGGCGAGTGACCGGTGGGGAAATCCGCGGGGAAGGCTGCGGGTATACTCGTGCGGAGTGCCGTGTCCCGGGACGGCGGCAGGGGAGACCCTGACCGACCGGCCGCACCAGCGGGGCATCGGCGGTAGACCCCTCGCGGGGTCTTCAGGAGCGTCGCGCACCGTTTCGGTGTCGCGTGCAGCCCACCAACTCCGGTTCGGTGGGCCACTCGTGTGCAAGCACTTCCGTGCCCGGCCTCGGAGAGCGGCTGACCACACTGCCCGTGGGCGGTGCGGTTTTTCTCCGGACCGCGACGAGCGACCTCCGTCAACACCTGGTGAAGCCGTATTCGTTAGCAAGGAAGGTTTGGTTCATGGCGAACCAGAAGCGTCCCAAGGTCAAGATCGCGCGTGCGCTCGGCGTGCCGCTGACCCCGAAGTCCGTCAAGTACTTCGAGGCCCGCCCGTACCCGCCCGGCCAGCACGGCCGTGGCCGCAAGCAGAACTCGGACTACAAGGTCCGTCTGCTCGAGAAGCAGCGTCTGCGCGCCCAGTACGACCTGAGCGAGAAGCAGATGGCGCGCGCGTTCGACCGCGCGAAGAAGGCCGAGGGCAAGACCGGTGAGGCGCTCGTCGCCGAGCTGGAGACCCGTCTGGACTCGCTGGTGCTGCGTTCGGGCATTGCCCGCACCATCTACCAGGCCCGCCAGATGGTCGTCCACGGTCACATCGAGGTCAACGGCGGCAAGGTCAACAAGCCGTCGTACCAGATGAAGCCGGGCTTCGTGGTGACTGTGCGCGAGCGCAGCAAGGAGAAGGTCCCGTTCCAGGTCGCCCGTGAGGGTGGCTACGCGGGCGAGGGCCAGACCCCGAAGTACCTCGAGGTCAACCTGAAGGCCCTGGCCTTCCGCCTGGACCGTGCGCCGCAGCGCAAGGAGGTCCCGGTGATCTGTGACGAGCAGCTCGTCGTCGAGTACTACTCGCGCTGACCCGCGAGCGGTACGCCTGCCGTACCCAGCGAGCCCCCGTCGCCTTTCGAGGCGGCGGGGGCTCGCCCCTTTTCCGTTGCTCGCCCGCTCGCCAGAGGGTGCGGGGTGGACGCGGTCTGCTCAGAGGTCCTCGCCGGTCATCGCGGCGGCCAGCCGCAGGTGCGGGCGGGCCTCCTCGGCGCGGCCCTGGCGCTCCAGCGTCCGGCCGAGCATCAGCCGGGCGTAGTCCTCGGCGGGGGCGGCGTCGAGGATGCGGCGCAGCTCGGCCTCGGCCCGGGAGAGCTGGGCCGAGTGGTAGTAGCTGCGGGCCAGCAGCAGTCGGACCGAGAGGTTGGCCGGCTCCTCGGCGAGGACGCCCTCCAGCGTGCGGGCGGCGTCGGAGTAGGCCTTGGACTCGAAGTGGAACTTCGCGAGGCGGTACTCGTCGGCGGCGGTGTGGATGGCCACGGCTGCTCCTTCCGGGTGTGCTCGGCGCCGGTCCGGTGCGACGGTGCCGAGTGGTGCTGCCCCCTTGAGCAATGGACAAGTTTCAACTATTCCTGACCGGCGACGGCTGCGGCGCCGGCGGCACCGGGAAGGGGCCGGGCAGCGGCCCCGGGCCGTCCGCCCGCCCGTCGCCGCCGAGCGCGCGGTGGACGGCCGCGTCCAGGTCCAGCCGGGTGCCGCAGTCGAACCAGCCGGCGAACTCCTGCTCGGTCAGGCCGGCCCTGGCCCGCTCCTCGCACTCCCGGTGCGGGCCGTTGAAGGTGCGCGAGCCGAAGAAAGGCTTGCCCACGGCCTGCCAGATGCGGTGCGCGGCGCCCTGCAGCACCCTGGCCTCGTGCAGGTCGCCCGGCTCGCCCGGGCCGGCCGGCTCGGTCTCCAGCAGCGCCAGCAGGTCGATCGCCAGCACGATGCCGAGCAGGTCGCGGAAGAGGTGGTTGAGCCGGACGCTCTCCCGGGCCTGCGCACGGGCCAGCCGGATCTCGCCGTTCAGCCAGTGCGAGTACGCCAGCGCGTACAGCCCGTACGCGTACGCCCACTGCTCGCCGTGCTCCTCGCAGTGCTCGCGGACCTGGCCGAGCCAGAGCTCGCCGCTCTCCTGGTCGCCCTGGAAGAGGTAGGCGATGCCCAGCTCGAACATGGCCATCAGGACGTTGCTGTTGAGCTCGCCGATGGTCCGGTAGTGCCAGAGCGCCTCCTCGAACAGCTCGGCGGCGCGGGCCGGCTCGTCGCCGATCAGCGCCGCGCAGCCCTGCCGGTGGACGGCGTAGGCGAGCGCCCGGTCGTCGCCGGTGTCCAGCGCCTGGCGGCGGCACTCCTCCAGGGCGGGGCGGGCGGAGACCAGGTCCCCTTGGAGGGTGGCCATGTATCCGGTGACCCAGAGCGCCTTGGCACGGGCCTCGGTCGGCTGGGGGTCGAGGGCGAGCGCGCGGTCCAGCCAGTGCCGGCCCTCGCCGAGGTGGCCGCAGCCGACCCAGTAGAACCAGAGCGTGCCGGCCAGCAGCAGGGCGAGCTGCTCCTCGCCCGGTTCGGCCAGGCAGAACTCCAGCGCCGCGCGGAGGTTGGGGTGGGCGAGCCCGGTGCGCTCGGCGGTCTCGGCCTGCCGCGGGCCGAACCACTCGACCTCGCCCCAGGTGGCCACGCCCAGGTACCAGTCGCGGTGGCGGCGCAGCAGCCGCTGCTCCTCGCCGGCGGCGCGCAGCCAGTGCCCGCCGTAGTCGCGCAGCGTGTCCAGCAGCCGGAAGCGGGCGCCGAAGGCGCTCTCTGCGCCGGTCCGGCGGCCGGGAGGGGGCCCCAGCCGCATCACCACCGACTTGTTGATCAACTCGGAGAGCAGGTCGAGCAGCTCGTCCGGTTCGAGGCCCTCGCCGGCGCAGACGTACTCGGCGGCCTCCAGGTCGAAGCTGCCGGCGAAGACCGAGAGGCGGGCCCAGAGTAAACGTTCCTGCACTGTGCAGAGCTCGTGGCTCCAGCCGATCGTCGTCCGCAACGTCTGATGGCGCGGCAACGCCGTTCTGGAACCGCCGGTGAGCAGCCGGAAGCGGTCGTCCAGCCGGGCGCTGATCTGCTCCACCGACAGCGCGCGCAGCCGGCCGGCCGCCAGCTCCACGGCCAGCGGGATGCCGTCCAGCCGGTGGCAGAGCTGGGCGATCCCCTCGACGGTGGCCGGGGTGATCTCGAAGGACGGCTGCACCGCCCGGGCCCGGTCGGCGAAGAGCCGCACCGCGTCCGGCAGCATGCCGGGGCCCACCCGACCGATCGGCAGTGGGCCGACCGGCAGCGGCGCCAGCGTCAGCAGGTGCTCGCCCGAGGCACGCAGCGCCTCCCGGCTGGTGGCCAGCACCCGCAGGCCCGGCGCCGCCCGCAGCAGCGTGTCGGCCAGCTCCGCGCAGGGCCCCACCAGGTGCTCGCAGCCGTCCAGCACGATCAGCAGCCGGCGCCCGGCCAGCTGCTCGGTCAGGACGTCCAGGGGCGCCCGGGCGGTGCCGTCGGTCAGCCGCAGCGCCTCCAGCACCGCGTGGCCGAGCAGCAGCGGGTCCTGCACCGGGGCCACCTCGACCAGCCAGGTGCCGTCCGGGAAGGCACCGGCGGCCCGGGCCGCCGCGCGCAGCGCCAGCCGGCTCTTGCCGACCCCGCCCGGCCCGGTCACCGTCACCAGCCGGGCGGCGGCCAGCAGCAGGGCCAGGGCGGCCAGCTCCTCGTGCCGCCCGACGAAGCTGGTCACCTCCGCGGGCAGCCGGCCGGGCGCCCCGGTCTGCCGCGCCGCCGTCCCTCTCGGGTCCGCTGTCGAGTCGCCGGTCAACCCCTGCTCCCGGGTCCGGGCCCGGACCCTCACGGCCGGACGCTGTTCGGACCGCCCCGGCGACGGCCCGCCCGGTGGAACGAGGTGACCGACCGGTAGGTTACGCGCGCGCGGCTCGCCCGCCCGGCCGGATCGCGGGAGCTCCGCGGGCGACAACCCGGTCGGGAAACCCGGCGTCGGCGCGATAGGGTTCCCTCGGAGAACAGCAAGGCGAGGGAGCGCGCAAGGTGTCCGTGGGAGAGCTGGCCGGGTTGCTCGTCGCCGTGTTCTGGGCGGTCCTGGTCACCCTGCTCGCCGTCGTGCTGGTCCGGCTCTCGCGGGTGCTCAAGGAGGCCACCGTCCTGGTCTCCGCCGTCACCGAGCAGGCCGTGCCGCTGCTGACCGACGCCGGCGCCGCCGTGCGCAGCGCCAACGAGCAGCTGGAGCGGGTGGACGAGATCACCGCCAACGTGCAGGACGCCGCCGCCAACGCCAACGCGCTCTCCTCCACCGTCGCGGCCACCCTGGGCGGGCCGCTGGTCAAGGTCGCGGCCTTCAGCTACGGCGTCCGCAAAGCCGTCGCCAAGCAGAACGGCACCCTGACGCTGCCCACCCAGCCGGGTGAGCGCGAGGAGCTGGCCCGGCTGATCCGGGCCGAGGTGCGCGCCGCGACGGCGCCCAAGAGCGGCCTGCTCGCCCGGGTCCGGCGCGCGGTGAGGGGCTGACGGCATGGTGCGACGCATCTTCTGGATGGCGGTCGGCGCCGGCGCCACCGTCTGGGCCATGAACAAGGCCAACGAGGCCGTGCACCGGCTCACCCCGGACAGTCTCTCCGGCACCGCCGCGCGCGGTGCGCTGCACCTGGGCGACGCGGCCAAGCGCTTCGCGCAGGACGTGAAGGCCGGCATGGCCGAGCGCGAGGAGCAGCTGCGCGAGGACCTCGGACTGGACGGCACGGCCGTCGTCGAGCCCCGTCGCCGGGCCCTCCCTTCGCCCGCCAGCACCCTTCTTGGGAAGCGCTCCGCGCTGCCCCCCTCGCGTGAGCCCCAGTACCGAGCTATCTCGGCGGCGCCCGGCAGCCCGGCCGCCGCCCTGCCTCCGTCCAGCAGTGCCCGCAACACCCCCGAAGCCATCGAAAAGACGCCCCGCCGCGCGCTGCCGCGGCCGGGCGGTACCCCGAACCGGAAGGACCACTAATGGAGTCGGCAGAGATCCGCCGCCGCTGGCTGCGCTTCTTCGAGGAGCGCGGCCACACCGTCGTTCCGTCGGCGTCCCTGGTCGCCGACGACCCCACCCTGCTGCTGGTCAACGCCGGCATGGTGCCCTTCAAGCCGTACTTCCTGGGCGAGGTCAAGCCGCAGTTCTCGCGCGCCACCAGCGTCCAGAAGTGCGTGCGCACCCTGGACATCGAGGAGGTCGGGAAGACCACCCGGCACGGCTCCTTCTTCCAGATGTGCGGCAACTTCTCCTTCGGTGACTACTTCAAGGAAGGAGCCATCAAGTTCGCGTGGGAGCTGCTCACCGCGCCCGTCGCGGACGGCGGCTACGGCCTGGAGAAGGAGAAGCTCTGGATCACCGTCTACAAGGACGACGACGAGGCCGAGCAGATCTGGCGGGACGTCATCGGCGTGCCGTCCGAGCGCATCCAGCGCCTCGGCATGAAGGACAACTTCTGGTCGATGGGCGTCCCCGGCCCGTGCGGCCCGTGCTCGGAGATCAACTACGACCGCGGCCCCGCGTACGGCGAGGAGGGCGGCCCGGCCGTCAACGGCGAGCGCTACCTGGAGATCTGGAACCTGGTCTTCATGCAGTACGAGCGCGGCCACGGTGACGGCAAGGACGGCTTCGAGATCCTCGGCGACCTGCCGAGCAAGAACATCGACACCGGCCTCGGCCTGGAGCGCCTCGCCGCCATCCTGCAGGGCGTCGACAACCTCTTCGAGATCGACACCAGCCGGATGATCCTCGACCACGCCGCCGAGCTGACCGGCCACACCTACGGCGCCGACCACAAGTCGGACGTCTCGCTGCGCGTGGTCACCGACCACATCCGCACCGCGCTGATGCTCATCGGCGACGGCGTCACCCCCGGCAACGAGGGCCGCGGCTACGTGCTGCGCCGCATCCTGCGCCGCGCCATCCGCAACATGCGCCTGCTGGGTGCCACCGGCGTGGTCGCCAAGGACCTCACGGACACCGCCATCAAGGCGATGGCCCCGCAGTACCCGGAGCTGGAGACCGACCGCAAGCGGATCGAGACGGTCGTCGCCGGGGAGGAGGCGGCCTTCCTGCAGACCCTGAAGGCCGGCACCAGCCTGCTGGACACCGCCGTCACCGAGACCAAGCAGGCCGGCGGCGCGGTGCTCTCCGGCGAGCAGGCGTTCAAGCTGCACGACACGTACGGCTTCCCGATCGACCTCACCCTGGAGATGGCCGAGGAGCAGGGCCTCCAGGTGGACGAGTCCGGCTTCCGCCGCCTGATGCAGGAGCAGCGGGACCGCGCCAAGGCGGATGCCAAGGCCAAGAAGATGGGTCACGCCGACGTCGCCGCGTACCGCGAGGTCGCCGACAAGTCCGGTGCCAGCGTCTTCACCGGCTACAACCTCACCGAGGGCGAGGCCACCGTCGTCGGCCTGCTGGTGGACGGCCTCCCGGCGCCGGCCGCGAGCGAGGGCGACGAGGTCGAGATCATCCTCGACCGCACCCCGTTCTACGCCGAGGGCGGCGGTCAGCTCGCCGACCACGGCCGGATCCGGCTGGACTCCGGCGCCGTGGTGGAGATCCGCGACGTGCAGCAGCCCGTTCCGGGCGTCACCGTGCACTCCGGCGGCGTGCTGTTCGGTGAGGTCGTGCTCGGCGCCTCGGCGTACGCCACCATCGACATCGACCGCCGCCGCGCGATCGCCCGCGCCCACTCGGCCACCCACCTGACCCACCAGGCGCTGCGCGACGCGCTCGGCCCGACGGCCGCCCAGGCCGGCTCCGAGAACGCCCCCGGCCGCTTCCGCTTCGACTTCGGCTCGCCCGCCGCCGTGCCCGGCAGCGTGCTGGTCGACGTCGAGCAGAAGATCAACGACGTGCTCACCCGCGAGCTGGACGTCACCGCCGAGGTCATGACGATGGACCAGGCCCGCAAGGCCGGTGCCATCGCCATGTTCGGCGAGAAGTACGGCGACGAGGTCCGGGTCGTCACCATCGGTGACTTCTCCAAGGAGCTCTGCGGTGGCACGCACGTCGGCAACACCGCCCAGCTGGGCCTGGTGAAGCTGCTCGGCGAGTCCTCGATCGGCTCCGGCGTGCGCCGCGTCGAGGCGCTGGTCGGCGTGGACGCGTACAAGTTCCTGGCCCGCGAGCACACCGTGGTCTCCCAGCTGACCGAGCTGGTCAAGGGCCGCCCGGAGGAGCTGCCGGAGAAGATCTCGGGCATGCTCGCCAAGCTCAAGGACGCCGAGAAGGAGATCGAGCGCTTCCGCGCCGAGAAGGTCCTGGCCGCCGCGGCGGGCCTGGCCGACTCGGCCGAGGACGTCCAGGGCATCGCCGTGGTGGCCGCCCAGGTCGCCGACGGCACCGGCGCGGACGAGCTGCGCAAGCTGGTCCTGGACGTGCGCGGCCGCCTCGGCGCGCGCCCGGCCGTCGTCGCCGCCTTCACCGTGGCCAACGACCGCCCGCTGACCGTGATCGCCACCAACGAGGACGCCCGTGGGCGCGGTATCAAGGCCGGCGAGCTGGTCCGGGTCGCCGCCAAGACCCTCGGCGGCGGCGGTGGCGGCAAGGACGACGTCGCCCAGGGCGGCGGCTCCAACCCGGGTGCGGTCGGCGAGTCCATCGCCGCGGTGCGCGGCCTGGTCGCGGAGCGCGCCAACTGATGGTCGAGGAACCCCAGGCGGAACGGCCCTTCCGGCGGGGGCGGCGGATCGCCGTCGACGTCGGTGACGCCCGGATCGGGGTCGCGTCCTGCGACCCCGACGGGGTGCTCGCCACACCCGTGGAGACCGTCCCCGCCGGGGTGAAGTCGCAGGCCAGGATCGCCGCGATCGCCGAGGAGTACGACGCGATCGAGGTGATCGTCGGGCTGCCGCGCTCGCTCAGCGGCAAGGAGGGCCCGGCCGCCGAGAAGGTCCGGGCGTACGCCACCCGGCTGGCCAACCGGCTCTACCCGGTGCCGGTGCGGCTGGTCGACGAGCGGATGTCCACCGTCACCGCGACCCACGGCCTGCGGGCCTCCGGGGTCAAGGCGAAGAAGGGCCGCTCGGTGGTCGACCAGGCCGCCGCGGTGGTGATCCTGCAGACCGCCCTTGAGTCCGAACGGGTGAGCGGACGGCCGCCCGGCGAGAGCGTCGAGGCGGTCGGCTGATCGGTCTGGTCTAACGTCCCGGTGAGGGGGCCGGGGGGGGGGGGGGGGGAGGGGGGGGGGGGGCGGGGTCGGGGGGGGGGGGGGGGGGGAAGGAAAAGAGAAGAGAGGGCAGCCGCAGGGCAATCGGAATCCCTCCCCGGCTTGTTTT
>NZ_JBVJCO010000010.1:46737-62216 GCF_055588525.1 Kitasatospora sp. NPDC041988 | reverse complement strand
TGCTCCGACCAGGAGGGGGCGGGCGCCTGATCCGTGGGGGGGGTGTTTTGTTCTTCCTTCTCTCCTTCCCCCCCCCCCCCCCTCTCCCACCCCCCCCCCCCCCCCCCCCCCCCGGGCCCCTCGCTCCGTTTCCGGGACCGCCGAGGGGGCGCAATGACCGACCAGGACTTCACCCCGGGGCTCACGCCCGGCCACCTCGGTGCGCCGGTCATGGAACCGGAGGGCCGCGCGCCGGGCGCGCCCCGGCCGCGCCCCGATGCACCCGATCCACACCGCCGGCGCAACGGCCTGGCCTGCGGGCTGACCGCGCTCGCCCTCGTCGCCGTTTTCGGCGGGATCGGCCTGACCGGGTACACCTGGCTGCAGGGGCAGCAGAAGCCGCCGGCCGCCGCCGACTTCGCGGGGGCGGGCAGCGGCCAGGTCCAGGTCTCGGTGCCCGAGGGTGCCGGGCTCACCCAGATCGCCTCCGCGCTGGTACGCAACGGCGTGGTGGCCAGCTCGCTCGCCTTCACCCGGGCGGCGAAGGGCAGCGCGGCCGCCGCCGGGCGGATCCAGCCGGGCACGTACACGCTGAAGCAGAAGATGTCGGCGGCCGCGGCGCTGGCGATCCTGGTCGACCCCGCCAACGCCAACGGCCTGACCATCCCCGAGGGGTGGCGCGGCAACCAGATCTACGCGGCGATCGACAAGAAGCTGGACCTGCCCGCGGGCACCGCCCAGAAGGCGGCCCAGGAGCAGGCCGGCGAGCTGGGCCTGCCGGAGTTCGCCAAGGGCAGCCCCGAGGGCTACCTCTTCCCCGCGACCTACAGTGTGACCGACGGCACCACCGCGGTGGACCTGCTGAAACAGATGGTCGAGCGGGCCGGCAAGGAGTTCGCCCGGGACGACGCGGACGTCGTCGCGCAGAACCTCGGGCAGAGCCTGTACGGACTGGTCACCATCGCCAGCATGGTCCAGGGCGAGGCCGACAACACCGAGGACATGGCCAAGGTGGCCCGGGTCATCTACAACCGGCTGGCCAGGAACATGCCGCTGCAGTTGGACTCCACGATCAACTACGCGCTCGGCCGCTCGACCCTGAACACCACGGTCGGCGAGACCAAGCTGGACTCGCCGTACAACACCTACCTGCACGCCGGCCTGCCGCCGACACCCATCGGCAACCCGGGGCGGCAGGCGATCATGGCGGCCGTCGACCCGGCGCAGGGGGACTGGCTCTACTTCGTCACCGTGAAGCCGGGGGACACCCGGTTCACCGACAGCTTCGAGGTGCAGCAGCGGAATGTGGCAGAGTTCAATGCCGCCAACGCGGCCAAACCGAGCGGGAGCGCGGGGGCGTCGGCCTCCCCGGGGAGTGCTTCCGCGGAGGCTTCGGGGTCGTCGGGAAGTGCTTCCGCGGAGGCTTCGGGGTCGTCAGGGACTGCTACTGCGGAGGCTTCGGAGTCGTCGGGGAGTGCTTCCGCGGAGGCTTCACCGGCCGTGCCGGGCGGGCAGTGACCGGGCCGTCGACCCTGCCGGTGACCGGTCTGCGGTACGGTAACGTCTCCCTCCAGGCGATGCAGTAGCACGCCGGTTCGAGAAAAAAACCGGGACGCCGTCCCGGGACGGTCGGTCCGATCCTCCGGCCGTCTCCGTCGGTGTAAGGGGATCAATGACCGATCTGGGTCGGGGCTACGGCCCCCAGGGCTCCGAGCCGTGGCACCCCGGTGATCCCGCGTACGGAGGCCAGCAGCCGGTCCCCGGCCAGCAGGACGGCCAGTGGCAGCAGCAGCCGCAGCAGCCCCAGCAGTACGGCGGCGGCCAGCAGGGCTACCCGCAGCAGATGCAGCAGCCGGCGCAGCAGGGTTACCCGCAGCAGGGGTACCCGGCCGAGTACGCGCAAGCGCAGCAGCAACAGCCGCAGCAGTACGGCGGGCAGCAGTTCCCGCAGGGTCAGCAGCAGCCGCAGCAGTACGGCGGCGGCCAGCAGGGCTACCCGCAGCAGGGCGGCCAGGTGCCGAGCGGCGGCCAGGGCTTCCCCGGGCAGCAGGGCTACCAGGACCAGCACGGTTACCAGGGCCAGCAGGGCCAGCAGGGATACCACGGGCACGGGCCCGGGCAGCAGGGCCAGCAGGGCTTCCCCGGGCAGCAGCCGAACTCCCAGGGCCAGGGTTATCAGGGCCAGCAGGGTCAGCAGCAGGGTTACCCGCAGCAGATGCCCCAGCCGGGGGCGGGTCAGCAGGGCATGCCCCAGCAGCAGATGCCCGGTCAGCCCGGGGCCGGTCAGTCCGGCGTGGGCCAGCCCGGCGTGGGTCAGCCCGGTGGGGCGCCGCAGCCGGGTGGGCGCGCCGCGCGGCGGCAGCAGCAGGCTGCGGCCCCGGCCGGCCCCGGTGCCGACGGCATCGACTGGGAGGCCGAGGCCGCCGCACTGGAGGCCGGCGGCCACCCGGCCGAGGCGGAGCCCGAGGCGGCCGAGGACGAGTGGGACGGCCACCAGGACGACTACGCCGGCAGCGGCGAGGACGAGAACGGCGGCTTCCTCGGCGAGGAGGACAACTCCCGCGAGGGCAAGAAGAAGCGCAAGGAGAAGGGCAAGAAGTCCGGGCGCCGCAACGGTGGCGCCTGCCTGGTGGTCGCGCTGGTGCTGCTCGGCGTGGCCGGCGGCGCCGGTTGGTGGGGCTACGGCTTCTACAAGGACCACTTCGGCCCGCCCCCGGACTTCCAGGGCGAGGGCACCAGCAGCGTGCAGGTCGAGATCAAGAAGGGCTCGACCGGTGGTCAGATGGGCATGACCCTGAAGGCCGCCGGCGTGGTCAAGAGCGTCGAGGCGTACACCCAGGCGTGCGACAAAGAGCCCAAGTGCACGACCATTCCGTACGGCTTCTACGCGCTGAAGAAGGAGATGTCGGCCTCGGCCGCCCTCCAGGCCCTGCTCGAGCAGAACGGTGGCGCCGCGCTGGTGCTGCCCGAGGGCCTGAACTCCACCGAGGTCTACGCCAAGATCGACGACAAGCTGAAGCTGCAGAAGGGCACCACGGCGGACGTCGCCAAGGCGCAGGTGGCCAACCTCGGCCTGCCGGCGTACGCGAACGGCAACATCGAGGGCTTCCTCTGGCCGACCCGGTACAACATCGCCGAGGGCATGAAGCCCGAGGACCTCCTCAAGCAGATGGTGAAGAACGCCACCGAGAAGTACCAGGGCCTGGACGCCCAGGCCTCCGCCGCGGGGCTGAAGAACGGCTACGAGGTGGTCATCGAGGCGAGCATCCTGCAGCGCGAGGGCAACAACCCGCCCGACTTCGCCAAGATGGCCAGGACCATTCAGAACCGCCTCGCGGCCGACGGTGAGATCAAGCACCGCCTGGGCATGGACACCACGCTCCAGTACTCGCTCGGCCGCAAGGTGCTGGACAAGAAGGACATCGACGACGCGTCCAACAAGTACAACACCTACATCAACCCGGGTCTCCCGCCCGGGCCGATCTCCAACCCCGGCGAGGACGCGATCAACGCGGTGACCCACCCGGCGGACGGAAAGTGGTTGTACTTCATCGCGATGGATGCGACGCACACCCTCTTCGCGGAGACGGACAAGGAGCACGCGGCCAACGTCGAGCAGTACTGCAAGGCGGCCGGCCAGGGCTTCGACAAGGTGCGCGTCCACTGCACCACCGCCAAGTAGCCCGCGCGGGTAACTCGCCTACGGAGAATCAGCGTTGACCAGCAAGCACCGGGCCGCCGTCCTCGGCTCGCCGATCGCCCACTCGCTCTCGCCGGACCTGCACCGGGCCGCCTTCGCGGCGCTCGGGCTGGACGGCTGGCGCTACGACCGGTTCGAGGTGGACGAGGCCGGGCTGCCCGGCTTCCTCGCCGGGCTGGACGAGGCGGAGTGGACGGGCCTGTCGCTCACCATGCCGCTGAAGCGCGCGGTCATCCCGCTGCTCGACGAGGTGAGCGCGACGGCTCGATCGGTCGAGGCGGTGAACACGGTCGTGTTCACCGCCGACGGGCGGCGCACCGGGGACAACACCGACATTCCCGGGCTGGTCAACGCGCTGCGCGAGCGCGGCATCACCGAGGTGCCGGGCGCGGCAGTGCTCGGGGCCGGGGCGACCGCCTCCTCGGCGCTGGCGGCACTCGCCCAGATCTGCACCGGCGAGGTGACCGTCTACGTGCGCAGCCCCGAGCGGGCGCGCGAGATGGCCGAGCTGGGCGAGCGGCTCGGGCTGGCCGTCCGGACCGCCGACTGGGAGCGCGGCGCCGAGGCGCTGGCGCAGCCGCTCACCGTCTCCACCACCCCGGTCGGCGCGACCGACGCGTTCGCCGCCGGGCTCCCGGCCGCGCCCGGTGCGCTGTTCGACGTGCTGTACCACCCGTGGCCGACGGCGCTGGCCGCCGCCTGCGCCGAGCGCGGTGCGACCGTGCTGGGCGGGCTGGACCTGCTGGTGCACCAGGCGGTGCTGCAGAGCGAGCGCTTCACCGGCCGGACTCCGGGCCCGCTGGCCGCCGTCCGGGCGGCGGGCGAGGCGGCGCTCGCCGCGCGCTGACGCAGGGCGGGTTCGGGCGGTCCGGGCAGGCGCTGCTGCCGCGCGCTGTACCGACGTGCCGCGCCCGTTCGGCGGGCTCTGCCGCACCGGTACGACGTGCCGTGGCGCCGGATGCTCTTGTGGAATTTCGTGCCACACCGGCGAGTCCGGCCGTCGCTCGCGGGTCGTTGCGTCCGACGGTTGGCCGGTTGCTGTCCGTCACCCGGACTGTGCTCCCGGGTGCGCCCGGGGCATGAAAGGATTCAGGGACAAAGGCACGCCCGGGCGGGTCACGGCTGTCCCCGTGGCCGGTCCGCTGATGAAGGAGCTCCGTTGGGTACGTTGCGCTGGCTGACGGCGGGGGAGTCGCACGGCCCCGCACTCGTCGCGACGCTGGAGGGCCTGCCGGCCGGTGTACCGGTCACCACCGCCGTGGTGGCCGACGCGCTGGCGCGCCGCCGGCTCGGCTACGGTCGCGGCGCACGGATGAAGTTCGAGCAGGACGAGGTCACCTTCCTCGGCGGTGTCCGGCACGGCGAGACCATGGGCAGCCCGGTGGCGATCATGGTCGGCAACACCGAGTGGCCGAAGTGGGAGCAGGTCATGTCGGCCGACCCGGTCGACCCCGAGGTGCTGGCCGGCCTCGGCCGCAACGAGGCGCTGACCCGCCCGCGCCCCGGCCACGCCGACCTCGCCGGCATGCAGAAGTACTCGATCGACGAGGCCCGCCCGATCCTGGAGCGCGCCAGCGCCCGTGAGACGGCCGCCCGGGTCGCGCTCGGCGCCGTCGCCCGCGCGTACCTCAAGGAGACCTGCGGCATCGAGATCGTCAGCCACGTGGTCGAGCTGGCCGCCGCCAAGGCCCCGGCCGGCGTGCTGCCGCTGCCCTCCGACGAGGCCCGCCTCGACGAGGACCCGGTGCGCTGCCTGGACGCCGACGCGTCGAAGGCGATGGTCGCCGAGATCGACCAGGCCCACAAGGACGGCGACACCCTGGGCGGCGTGGTCGAGGTGCTCGCCTACGGCGTGCCGGTCGGCCTCGGCTCGCACGTGCACTGGGACCGCCGGCTGGACGCCCGCCTCGCCGCCGCGCTGATGGGCATCCAGGCGATCAAGGGCGTCGAGGTCGGCGACGGCTTCGACCTGGCCCGCGTGCCCGGCTCCCAGGCCCACGACGAGATCGTGCCGACCGCCGACGGCATCAAGCGCACCTCCGGCCGCTCCGGCGGCACCGAGGGCGGCCTCACCACCGGCGAGCTGCTGCGCGTGCGCGCCGCGATGAAGCCGATCGCGACCGTCCCGCGCGCCCTGCAGACCCTGGACGTGCGCACCGGCGAGCCGGCCAAGGCCCACCACCAGCGCTCCGACGTCTGCGCCGTGCCGGCCGCGGGCATCGTCGCCGAGGCGATGGTCGCCCTGGTGCTGGCCGACGCGGTGAGCGAGAAGTTCGGCGGCGACCACGTCTCCGAGACCCGCCGCAACGTCCAGGGCTACCTGGACAACCTGATCGTCCGATGACCACGCCACTGGTGGTGCTGGTCGGCCCGCCCGGCAGTGGCAAGTCCACGGTCGGCCGGGCGCTCGCCGAGCGCCTGGGCGTCGGGTTCCGGGACACCGATGCCGACATCGAGCAACTGGCCGGCAAGCCGATCCCGGAGATCTTCATCGACGAGGGCGAGCCGCACTTCCGCGAGCTGGAGGCGAGCGCCGTGCGCGCCGCCACCGGGACCCACGACGGCGTGCTCGCGCTCGGCGGCGGCGCCGTCATGGCCGAGGCCACCCGCGCGCTGCTGCACGAGCTGCCGGTGGTCTTCCTGGAGGTCCCGCTGGCCGACGCGGTCAAGCGGGTCGGCCTGGACGCCCCCCGCCCGCTGCTGGCCGTCAACCCGCGGGCCCGCTGGCGTGAGCTGATGGACGCCCGCCGCCCCCTCTACCTGGAGGTGGCCACCGCCGTCGTCGACACCGCCGGCCGTTCGCCCGAGCAGGTCGCGGACGCCGTACTGGAAGCACTGGAGCTGAAGACCACTCATGAGTGACACCGTCACGATCCACGTCGGCGGCAGCGCCGGCCACGACCCGTACGACGTGCTGGTCGGGCACCAGCTGCTGGGTGAGCTGGCGCCGCTGATCGGACCCCGGGCCAAGCGGGTCGCGCTCATCCACCCGGAGGCGCTGGCCGCCACCGCCGACGCGATCCGCGAGGACCTGCTCGGCGAGGGCTACGAGGCGATCGTCCTCCAGGTGCCCAACGCCGAGGACGCGAAGAGCGCCGAGGTCGCCGCGTACTGCTGGTCGGTGCTCGGCCAGACCGGGTTCACCCGCAGCGACGTGATCGTCGGCCTCGGTGGCGGCGCCACCACCGACCTGGCCGGCTTCGTGGCCGCCACCTGGCTGCGCGGCGTCCGCTGGATCTCGATGCCCACCACGCTGCTCGGCATGGTCGACGCGGCCGTCGGCGGCAAGACCGGCATCAACATCGCCGAGGGCAAGAACATGGTCGGCGCCTTCCACCCGCCGGTGGGCGTGCTGGCCGACCTCGACACCCTGGAGACGGTGCCGAAGCACGACTACGTCTCCGGCCTCGCCGAGGTCGTCAAGTGCGGCTTCATCGCCGACCCGGCCATCCTCGACCTGATCGAGGCCGACCCGGAGGGCGCCAAGAGCCCGGCCGGGCCGCACACCGTCGAGCTGATCCGCCGTGCCGTCCAGGTCAAGGCCGACGTGGTCTCCGGTGACCTCAAGGAAGCCGGCAAGCGCGAGATCCTCAACTACGGCCACACCCTCGGCCACGCCATCGAGCGCAACGAGCGGTACAAGTGGCGGCACGGCGCCGCGATCTCCATCGGCATGGTCTTCGCCGCCGAACTCGGCCGCCTGGCCGGGCGGCTGGACGACGAGACCGCCGACCGGCACCGCACCGTGCTGGGTTCGGTCGGCCTGCCGCTGAGCTACCGCGCGGACGCCTGGCCGAAGCTGCTGGACGCCATGAAGATCGACAAGAAGTCGCGCGGCGACCTGATCCGCTTCATCGTCCTGGACGGCCTCGGCAAGACCTCCGTCCTGGAGGGCCCCGACCCGTCGCTGCTGGTCGCCGCCTACGCGGAGGTCTCCTCGTGACCCGGGTGATGGTGCTCAACGGCCCCAACCTCGGCCGGCTCGGCAGCCGCGAACCGGACGTCTACGGCGCCACCTCGTACGCCGGGCTGGTCGACCGCTGCACCGTGCTCGGCAAGGAGTTCGGCTTCGAGGTCGAAGTCCACGAGACCAACTCCGAGCAGCAGATGGTGGAGTGGCTGCACGAGGCGGCCGACGGCCGGGTGCCCGTGGTCATCAACCCGGGCGCCTTCACCCACTACTCGTACGCGATGCGCGATGCCGCCGCCCAGCGGACCGCCCCGCTGATCGAGGTGCACATCTCCAACCCGTACGCCCGGGAGACCTTCCGGCACACCTCGGTGATCGCCGCGGTCGCCTCCGGGACGATCGCCGGGTTCGGCCTCGGCTCGTACGAACTGGCGTTGCGCGCGCTCGCGGAGCAGCTCACCACACGGTAGGGCGGGGGCGGCCGCCCTCGTCAGCGGCCCGGCGGCGGACTGTGCCCGCTGCCGGGCCGACGTGTAGTGTCCCCGCTGGAGGAAGTCGGGAGGTGACCGTGACGCAGTACGCCGGGGGTGGGCACGTCCCCCCACGTCCCGTCGCTCCACCGGCCCCGCCGTACCCCGGCACCGCGACCGCCACGGCTCCGCCGGCCCCGCAGCCACCGGCGAGCGGGGTGCCGCAGGGCGCGGCCCAGACCGCTCCGGGCGCTCCGGGCGCTTCGCAGGCCGTGCCCGCGACCTCGGCGGCTCCGCAGCCGGCGCCCGTCGCGGCGCAGCCTTCCCCGGTGGCCCCGCAGCCGGTACCGCCCGCGCCGGTCGCACCGCAGGCCGCGGCCCGGCCCCCGTACGGTGGCCACCCGGCCGTCCCGCCGACCGGTCCGGTGCCGGTGCCGCCGGGCGCGCCCGTGCCGCCGCCCGGTCCCATGGCACCCGCGGCACCGGTCGTCCCCGCGGCCCCTGCTCGTACCGCCGCTCCGGCCCCCGCGCCCGTGCCCGCCGGGTCCACCGGGCACTTCCTGCTGCCCTCCGGCGCGCCCGTCCAGCTCCCGCCGCACCCGCAGCCGCACGCGCCGGCCGGGCCGCTCGCCGTGCTGCTGATCGGCCCCGCCGGTGCCGGCAAGACGACCGTCGCCCGGCACTGGGCCGAGCGCCGGCCCACGCCGACCGCGCACATCAGCCTGGACGACGTCCGCGAGTGGGTGCAGTCCGGCTTCGCCAACCCGCAGTCCGGCTGGAACAACGCCTCCGAGGCGCAGTACCGGCTGGCCCGCCGCACCTGTGGCTTCGCCTGCCGCAACTACCTCGCCAACGGCATCTCCTGCATCATCGACGACGCCGTCTTCCCGGACCGCCCTGCGATCGGCCTCGGCGGCTGGAAGCGCCACATCGGGCCCGGCATGATCCCGGTCGTGCTGCTGCCCAGCCTGGACTCGGTGCTCAGCCGCAACGCCCGGCGCAGCGGCAACCGGCGGCTCAGCGACGAGGAGGTGGCCCGGATCCACGGGCGGATGGCCGGCTGGTACAACTCCGGGCTGCCGATCATCGACAACTCGCACCTGGACGTCGCCGCCACCGCCGCCGAGCTGGACCGGGTGATCCTGGCGCGGCTGATGGGCATCCCGGTCCGCTGAGCCACCCGCCTCCGGGGCCCGCGCCCGGCCGGGCTGTCGGTGCCGGCTGCGATGATGGACGCGTCCTGTCGAACCACCCGGGGGAGCTGACGCCCGTGCCGGAAGGCCACATCATCCACCGCCTCGCCGCCGAGAACGCCAGGGCCTTCGGCGGCCGCCCCGTCCGGGCCAGCAGCCCGCAGGGCCGGTTCGCCGACGGCGCCAAGCTGGTCGACGGCCAGGTGCTGACGGGTGCCGAGGCCACCGGCAAGCACCTCTTCCTCGGCTTCGAGGGCGGCTCCTGGGTACACATTCACCTCGGCCTGTACGGCGGGTTCGGCTTCGGCGAGGGCCCGGCGCCCGAGCCGGTCGGCCTGGTCCGGCTGCGCCTGGAGAACGACGACGCCTACGCCGACCTGCGCGGCCCCAACACCTGCGCGCTGATCACCGGCGCCGAGAAGGCCGCCGTCGCGGACCGGCTCGGGCCCGACCCGCTGCGCGCCGACGCCGACCCGGAGCCGGCCTGGCGGCGGATATCCGGCAGCCGGACGACGGTCGCCGCGCTGCTGATGGACCAGAAGGTGCTGGCCGGGGTGGGCAACGTCTACCGTGCCGAGGTGCTGTTCCGGCACGGCGTCAACCCGCACCGGGCCGGGCGTGACCTCACCCGCGCCGAGTGGGACGCGATCTGGGCCGACCTCGTCGCCCTGATGCACGAGGGCGTCGGCGCGGGCCGGATCGACACCGTCCGCCCCGAGCACACCCCCGAGGCGATGGGCCGTCCGCCCCGGGTGGACGACCACGGCGGCGAGGTCTACGTGTACCGCCGGGCCGCGATGCCCTGCCTGGTCTGCGGCACCGACGTCCGGACCGAGGAACACGCCGCCCGGAACCTCTTCTGGTGCCCGACCTGCCAGCAGGCCTGAGGCCGCCGAGCCGGCCGAGCCGGCCGAGCCGGCCGGGCCTGAGCCGTCCCCGGCCGCCCGACCCGGTCCGGTCAGGAGCCGTCAGCCGTCCGTCCGCCCGCGGGCGACCGACCAGGCGGCGGCCGCGCCGGCCAGGCAGAGCGGCGTGTAGAGCGCCAGGTTGAGCGGGTAGAAGACCGAGCCGGTGTCGGCCCCGATCCCGGCCGCCCAGACCAGCCCGGCCAGCCCGCGGGCGAGCATCCCGCCGGCCACCGCGCGAGGGCCCCAGCGCAGCGCCACCGCGGGCAGCCGGCCGGCCAGGCCGTCCAGTACCCCGCCCCGGGCGAGGACCAGGGCCGCCCCCGTGAACAGCGCCGCGGCGAGCGGGACCAGGACCGGCGGGGTGAACGGCACGTCGGCGTTGAGCACGGCCTGGGAGAGCGACGCCGTGTCGGCCGCCGGCCAGGTGCTGCCGGTGGCCCAGTAGACGTGCAGCAGGCCGTCGGCGGCGAGCACGGCGGCGACGGCGAGGGCGGCGGTACGGCGGCGGTTCATGGTGGTCCCCCAGGGGATGCGACGGTGTGTCACCCGCAGGAGCGGCCCCGCCCGCCGGACGTTCCCGTGGCGAGCGTCACACCGGAAAGTCGCCCGGGAGAGGGAACGTCCGGGCCTCCCGCCGCCTCTGATGCGGATGTGGATGGTCCCGACACCCGAACCGCCAGCGACCCCGCCGCCCTGGTCCGCGCCGCCCAGCGCGGCGACCAACTGGCGGTGAGCGAGCTGCTGGAGCTGGTCACGCCCTACGTCCGCCGGCTCTGCGGCCCGATCGCCCTGGACGACGGCCCCGACGCGACCCAGGAGGCGCTGATCGCCGTCTTCCGCAAGCTGGGCCAGCTCCAGGACCCGGCCGCGCTGTTCGGCTGGGTCCGCTCGATCGCCGTCCGGGAGGCCGTCCGGCATGTGAAGCGGGTCGCCCGCTGCGTCCCGGCCGACCTCTCCGAACTGCCCCGCCCCGGTGATCCGCAGCTGGCCACCGACATCGAGGACGTCCTCGCCCGGCTCAGCCCCGAGCACCGGGCCGTCCTGGTGCTGCGCGACCTGGAGGGCCTGGACGAGCGGGCCACCGCCGACCTGCTGGGCGTGGCGGCCGGCACCGTGAAGTCCCGGCTCTCCCGGGCCCGACTCAGCTTCCGAAGGGCGTGGCAGCAGTGAGCGCGCAGACCCCCTGGCCGGTGGCGGCCTTCGACCCGGTGCGCCGACTGCACGTCATCGCCGCCGTCACCCCGGGCGCCGACGTCCGCGAGACGGTGATCGACGCGCCGTTCGACCAGGTCTGGGCCGTCGCGGCGGACCTGGAGGACGGGCTGCCGCGCTGGCTGCCGGATCTCCGCACCGTCCGCCTCACCGCGGGCCCGGCGGACGGCCGCGCCGAGGCCCTGGTGGTGGGACACAGCCGGCTGCGGGCCCGCTTCGACGTCGAGCTGACACCCGGCTGGTGCCTGATGCGCAGCCGCTTCCTGCTCGGCGGCATGGCGGCGCGCCCCGAGCCGGACGGCACCCGGTTCGCCTTCCTCGGCGCCTTCCGCCTCCCCGCCGCCGGCCTGGTCACCCGGGCCCTGCGGCCCGCCACCGACCCGCTGGCCCGGCGCTCGCTGCGCCGTTTCGAGCGGCTGGTGCGGCAGGGGTGACACCGGCCGCGGAACGGATGATGCCGGCTCAGGGCCCCCGTCGGGCCGGCAGGTGAGTCAGCCGGCCGCAGCGGTGGGCTCGTGGTGGTCCGTCGCGGAGCCGCCGGCGGTGTCGGGCGCCGGCTCGTGGTGCTCGGCGGCGGCGCATTCGTCCAGCAGGGGGCGCATGGCGTCGTCCACGAGCCGGTAGCGCACCACGCGTCCCTCCTTGTCCCCGGTGACCACGCCGGCTGTGCGGAGCAGCCGCAGCGCCTGGGAGACGGCGGGGTCGCGCATGCCGGTGGCGACCGCGAGGTCGCTGACGGCGAGCGGCCCGGCGCGGTGCAGGGCGAGCAGCAGGGAGAGCCGCCCCGGGTCGGCGAGCAGTGAGAACCGCTCGGCCCAGGACCGGACGTGCCCGGTGTCGCCGATGGCGGCGATGGCCTCGCAGACCCGGTGCCCGTCGATGGTGCGCTGACCCGCGCGGTCGGCCGGTACGAGATGCATGCGGACATTCTTGCAGGCCCCGGCCTGTGATCCTGGACACCTGCGCAGGTGCGCAGCCTTGCAACGGTGCTGCGCGGCCCCCTACGGTGTTGCCCGCCGTGGTGCTCGGGAAGACCGGTGACGGACCCTCAGGGTTCAAGTCCGGAGCGGCCCTCGCCACTGTGATCGGGGGAGTCGTCCGTACCCACGACGCCACTGGGCGCCTCGCGCGCCTGGGAAGGCGGGTACGGAAGCCCCGTCAGCCAGGAGACCGGCCACGGCATCTCACGAACGACTTTCCACGAGGTGCTGGAGCGTGATCCGCAGATGACCGTGCCCGAAACCGCCGCTGCTCCGGCGGCGCCGTCCGTCCTGCCCACTTTCCGCTGGAGGCGGGAGGACACCGTCCGCACGGCCGGGCTGATCGGGGTGATCCTGGCCATGCACGTGGTGGCGTTCGGGACGCTCATATTCCTGGTCGCCCCCGAGAAGTACGAGGTCGGCACCCAGGTCTTCGGGGTGGGCCTGGGTATCACCGCGTACACCCTCGGGATGCGGCACGCCTTCGACGCCGACCACATCGCGGTGATCGACAACACCACCCGCAAGCTGATGGCGGACGGCAAGCGCCCGGTCTCGGTGGGCTTCTGGTTCGCCCTCGGCCACTCGTCGATGGTGGTCATCATGGCCGCCCTGGTGGCGGGCGGCGCGCAGCTGGCCAACACGCTGATGGACGACGAGTCGGTCACCCACCAGTGGCTCGGCGTGGTCGGCACCTCCGCCTCCGGTGCCTTCCTCTACCTGATCGGCGCGCTCAACCTGGCCGCCCTGTTCGGCATCCTGAAGGTGTTCCGCTCGATGCGGGCCGGGCAGTTCGACGAGGCGGAGCTGGAGGAGCACCTCAACTCGCGCGGCTTCCTGGCCCGGGTGCTGAACCGGGCGACCCGCTCGATCACCCGGCCCGGCCAGATGTTCCCGGTCGGCATGGTGCTCGGCCTCGGCTTCGACACCGCGACCGAGGTGACCCTGATGGTGATGGCCGGCTCCGGCGCGGCCTCCGGGCTGCCCTGGTACGCGATCGTCTGCCTGCCGCTGCTGTTCGCGGCCGGGATGAGCCTGTTCGACACGCTGGACGGGACGTTCATGAACTTCGCGTACCAATGGGCGTTCTCCAACCCGGTACGCAAGGTGTACTACAACCTGACCATCACTGGACTGTCGATCGCGGTGGCGTTCATCATCGGCACCATCGAGCTGGTCGGGGTGCTGCACGAGAAGCTGGACCTCACCGACCCGGTCAGCGGCTGGATCGCGGACATCTCGCTGGACAACGTCGGCTACGCGATCGTCGGGCTGTTCGTGGTGGTCTGGGCGGCGGCGATCGCCTACTGGCGGCTCGCGGGGGTCGAGCAGCGCTGGAGCCCTCAGGCGGTGAAGGCGGCTGCTCCGGAGGACGCCGCGTCGGAGTCGGTGAAGTAGTCGGCGAAAGCAGCCGGCGAAGCAGCCGGCCCGTCAGGCCGCCGCGAGCAGCAGCGTCCCGGCCACGGCGAGCCCGGCACCGACCACCTGCACCGGGCGCAGCCGCTCCTTCAGCACCCCGCGGGCCATCAGCGCGGTGACCACCGGGTAGAGCGAGGCCAGCACGGCGGCCGCCGCGGCCGAGCCGCTGTGCGAGGCCAGCGCGTACGTGCCGTTGGCGGCGACGTCGGCCACGCCGACCGCGGTGAGCGCGGGGAGCCTCGCCCGCAGGCCGGGCAGGAGCCGGCTGCCGCCTCCGCCTTCGCCTCCGTCGCGGTGCAGGCTGAGCAGCAGCGCGCCGCCGCCGACGGCGACGTTGCAGAGCCGCTGGACGCAGAGCACCAGCAGCAGTCCGCCACCGGTGGAGGCGTGCGCGATCAGGGCCATCACCGCGCCGAAGCCGAAGGCGGCGCCAAGGGTGAGAGCCAGCACCCGCCGGGCGGCCGCCGGTCCGCCGCGCTCCGGCCCGCCGGCCAGCACGACGCCGACCACGGCGACCGCGATCCCGGCGGCCTGGCCGAGCCCGGGGCGCTCGCCCAATGCGAGTCCGACGCCGACCGGTACGGCGACGCCGATGGTGGCGAGCGGCGAGACCACGCCCATCGGGCCGAGCGCGAGCGCCCGGTAGAAGGCGAGCATGGCGAACGGGCCGATCACCCCGGCGGCGACGGCGTACCAGAGGGCGGGGGAGGCGTCCGTCCAGCCGCCGGTGGCCAGGACGGCGGCGAGCAGCAGCACGGTGGCGGTCAGCTGGGAGGCGACCACCACGGCCAGCGCGGGCAGCCGGCGGGTCAGCGCGCCGCCGCCGAAGTCGGCCAGGCCCCAGAGCAGGCTGGCGGAGAGGGCGAGCAGGGCGCTCATGAGGCGGCCGGGAGGGCCGGCGGAACGTAGGACAGCACAATGCACCCCGCAGTACAGTCGAATGGACTCGTTGCCGAGTGGGCAGCGTAGTCCACTCAAGTGAACTATTCGAATCAATATATTGAACTGGACTGACCGCGTGCCGGACCCCGACCTCGTCTCCCAGGCCCTCGCCCGGAACCTCAAGCGCGTGCGCGCCGAGCGCGGCCACACCCTCGACGCGCTCGCTGCCCGCTCCGGCGTCAGCCGGGGCATGATCGTCCAGATCGAGCAGGACCGCACCAATCCGAGCGTGGCCACCGTGGTCCGGCTCGCCGACGCGCTCGGCGTCTCGATCGCCCGGCTGCTCGACTACGACGAGGGCGCGGGCGTCCGGATCGTCCCCGGCGACCAGGCCGTCCCGCTCTGGACCGGGCCGTCCGGTGGTACCGGCACGCTGCTCAACGGTGTCGAGGCGCCCGGGCCGCTGGAGCTGTGGGCCTGGCGACTGGAGCCGGGCGAAGGCTACGGCTCGGAGCCGCACCCGGCGGGGACGGTGGAGATCATCCGGGTCGAGGAGGGCGAGCTGACCCTCGTCCACGGCGAGCGCGAGCACCTGGTGCCGGCCGGCAGCACCGCTTCCTTCGACGCCTCCTATGCCCACGCCTACCGCAACGCGGGGACCGGCGCCGTGCGACTGACCATGGTGGTCTCCGTCCCGCCGCCGCGCTGAGCCGCCCGCGCCGAGTCGCCCGCGGACCTGAAGTGCGGACCTGGAAGGGGGGGGGGGGGGGGGGGGGCGGGGGGGGGGGGGGGGGGGGGGGGGTTTTTTGTTTGGTGGGGGGGGGAT
>NZ_JBVJCO010000010.1:0-46727 GCF_055588525.1 Kitasatospora sp. NPDC041988 | reverse complement strand
TCCCCCCCGCCCCCCCCCCCCCCCCCCCCCCCCCCCCCCCCCCCCCCCCCCCCCCTCCCCCCCCCCCCCCCCCCGCTTCGGCGTTTCGCGCGGACGGGCTCAGCTGTGCCGGTCGCCGTACCGCTGGCGGAACCGCTCGACGCGGCCGGCGGTGTCCATCACGCGGGACTGGCCGGTGTAGAAGGGGTGGCTCGCCGAGGAGATCTCGACGTCGATAACCGGGTAGGTGTTGCCGTCCTCCCACTCGACCGTCCGGTCGCTGGTCAGCGTCGACCTGGTCAGGAAGGCCAGGTCGCCGACCTTGTCGCGGAAGACGACCGGGCGGTAGGCGGGGTGGATGCCGGGCTTCATGGGCGGGGCTCCTCTCGGGGTGTGGACGGGCCGGGGTTCAGCGCTCTTCGCGGAAGTCGACGTGCTGCCGGGCGGCGGGGTCGTACTTGCGCTGCACCATGCGGTCCGGGTCGTTGCGGCGGTTCTTGCGGGTCACGTACGTGTAGCCCGTCCCGGCCGTGGACCTGAGCTTGATGATCGGGCGAAGTTCGCTGCGGGCCATGGGTGTCCTCCTGGTGGTCGGGGCCGTTCGGCGTCGGTCGGAACCGTGCACCGAAATGGAAGTCATTTTCACCTGCTCTAACGTGGCCTCCGTCCTGCTCATTCCCGGGCCACCGGGCCCGGGGCGACACGTGCCCGGGTGGGGGTGCTCGGCGGGCGGATCGGGGTGGGGCTCCGTAGGCTCGACGCATGTCTGATGCGTACGCGGGCCGGCGGGAGCGCCTGAGGGAGCACTGCAGTGCGGCCGGGGCCGATGCGGCGCTGATCACCCGGGCGGCGAACGTGCGGTACCTGACCGGGTGCCCGCCGTGCGGGGCGACGCTGTTGCTGACCCGGGAGCGGGTGCTGCTGGCGCTGCCGGACGACCTGCCGCCGGACGACACCGGGGAGCACCTGATCGCGGAGGACGTGACCCAGGTGCCGGTGGCGGCGGGGGCGGACACCGCGTTGGCGGCCGCCGCGGCCGCGGCGCGGCTGCGGGTGTCGGACCTCGCGGTGGAGGAGCACGATCTGACCGTGAGCCGCCACCGCGCGGTGGCGGGCCTGGCCGAGGGGATCCGGCTGGCGGATCTCGCGCAGGCGGTCGAGCGGCTGCGGGTGGTCAAAGACGAGCACGAGATCGCCGACCTGCGGATCGCGGCCGAGATCGCCGACCAGGCGCTCGGCGAGCTGCTGGAGTCGATCCTGGTCGGCCGGACCGAGCGGCACCTGGCGATGGAGCTGGAGCGCCGGATGATCGACCACGGCGCGGACCGCGCGGCCTTCCCGGTCTCGGTCGGCACCGGCAGCCACTCCGGCCAGCAGGCGCACCAGCCGACCGACCGTCGGGTGGAGGAGGGCGACTTCCTCACCGTGGTGCTCGGCGCGCAGTACCGGGGGTACGGCGTCTCCACCGCCCGGACCTTCGTCATCGGTGCCGCCCCCGCGCCCTGGCAGGTCGAGCTGCACCGGCTGGTCTTCCGCGCGCAGCGGGCCGGGCGGGAGGCGCTCGGGCCCGGGGTCGAGCAGTACGTACCCGACCAGGCGGCGCGGGAGATCCTCCAGGCCGCCGGGCACACCGAGAGCTCGCCGCACCCGGTCGGCCACGGTATCGGGCTGGAGATCCGGGAGGCGCCGCGCCTCGGTCCGTCGGACATGGGTAAACTGGACAGCCGCGTACCGGTCACCGTCGGCCCGGGGGTCCACCTCCCAGGCAAGGGCGGGGTCCGGATCGAGGACACGCTCGTCGTGCGCCCCCTCGAAGAGGGCGGACCCGAGCTGCTCACCATCACCACCAAGGAGCTCCTCGCCCTGTAGGCCCGCGGCTGCCCGGGAGGCTGCCGCAGGCGGCAGGACGCACCCCTTGGTTCCTTGACAGCTATATCCAGGAGTTAGTGCGCCCGTGGCTTCCACGAACGATCTCAAGAACGGCATGGTCCTCAAGCTGGAGGGCGGCAAGCTCTGGTCCGTCGTCGAGTTCCAGCACGTCAAGCCCGGCAAGGGCCCGGCCTTCGTGCGGACCAAGCTCAAGGAGGTCCTGACGGGCAAGGTCGTCGACAAGACCTTCAACGCCGGCACCAAGGTCGAGACCGCCAACGTCGACAAGCGCGGCATGCAGTTCTCGTACAAGGACGGCGACAACTTCGTGTTCATGGACACGGACACCTACGACCAGACCACGGTCGAGCCGGCCGTCGTCGGTGACGCCGCCAAGTACCTGCTCGAGGGCTTCGAGGCCCTGGTCGCCATGTACGAGGGCTCCCCGCTGTACATCGAGCTCCCGGCCTCGGTCGAGCTGACCATCTCCCACACCGAGCCGGGCGTCCAGGGCGACCGCTCCACCGGTGGTTCCAAGCCGGCCACCCTGGAGACCGGCGCCGAGATCGCCGTCCCGCTGTTCATCGTGACCGGCGAGAAGATCAAGGTCGACACCCGCGACGGCAGCTACCTCGGCCGGGTGAAGTAAGTCCGTGTCGGCCGCACGCAGCAAGGCCCGTACCAGGGCCTTCCAGATCCTTTTCGAGGCCGACCACCGCAACGTCGACCCGCTGACCGTCCTCGCGGACTGGGTGGCCCGTGCCCGGGAGCCCAAGCCGGACGAGGGCACCCCGCAGGTCGGCGAGTACACGATGGAGCTGGTCGAGGGTTATGTCCAGCACGCCCGCCGGATCGACGACCTGATCTCGGAGTACGCGGTGGGCTGGACGCTCGACCGGATGCCGATCGTGGACCGCAACGTCCTGCGGCTCGGTGCGTACGAGCTGATCTGGGAGGACGGCGTCCCGGACGCGGTCGTCCTGGACGAGGCCGTCGAGATCGCCAAGGAGTTCTCCACGGACGACTCCCCGGCCTTCGTCAACGGCCTGCTCGCCCGCTTCCTGGAGCTGAAGCCGAGCATCCGCCGGTAGCAGCACCCGACGTACGGCCGTCGGATCCCGGCAAGGGGTCCGGCGGCCGTCGTGCGTTTCGCCCGGGTGGCCTATGGTGGGACCCTACTCGCCAGTAACCTGGTGCGCCGGTGACCCCGCTCGCCGGCGACCCCGCAGCGAAGGGCAGGCCACCCCTCATGACCACGGCGATCCGCAGCGAGTTCGACCAGGGCATCGCCCTGACCCGCCACCCGGACGAGCCCGGCCGCTACGACGGCGAACTGGGCGCCGGCTGGCAGATCGGCGGCGGCGTCAACGGCGGGCTGCTGCTCGCCATGGCCGGCCACGCGCTCTCCCTGGAGCACGGCGCGCGGGAGCCGGGCGGCCACGCCGACCCGGTCTCGATCAGCGGCTACTACCTCTCCGCCTCCACCCCCGGCCCGGCCACCGTCCGCACCGAGGTGCTGCGCAGCGGCCGCTCGCTCTCCACCGGCACCGCCTCGCTCAGCCAGAACGGTGTCGAGCGCCTCCGCGTCGTCGCCAGCCACGGCGACCTCGCCGCCGCCGACGGCGAGGTGCGCACCACCGCGCAGCCGCCGCAGCTGCCGCCGCCGGACCAGTGCATCGGCGTCGAGCACGCCCCCAAGGAGCTGATCGCGCAGGCCGCCCTGCTGGAGCGGTTCGACCTGCGGCTCGACCCGGCCACCATCGGCTGGGCGCTCGGGCAGCCCTCCGGCAACGGGCGGATCCAGGGCTGGTTCCGGCTCGCCGACGGCCGCCAGCCCGACCCGCTGCTGCTCCTGCTGGTCGCCGACGCGCTGCCGCCGGTCACCTTCGACCTCGGCCTGCCAGGCTGGGCGCCCACCATCGAGCTGACCGTCCACCTGCGGGCCCGGCCGGTGCCCGGCTGGCTGCGCGTCACCCACGCCACCCGCAACGTGGCCGGCGGCTACTTTGAGGAGGACGCCGAGGTCTGGGACGAGGCCGGCCGGCTGGTCGCGCAGTCCCGCCAGCTGGCCCGGGTGCCGCGCCCGGCGTGACGGCCGCGCCCGGCGCGGCGGTGCCGACGGGGCGGGCCGACACGCCCGCTTCACGTTCGGTTACATTCCTGTGACACGCCGTACGTGTGCGACACGCGGGGCTGGGGAGGACAACGGTCAGCGGTACAACCCACCGCTGACCTTGATCCGCCCGTCCGCCCCCAGGAGCCCACGATGAGTCGCAACGGCCGCGCCCGTCGCACCCCCGACTGCACCGCCGCCGGCCCGCGGCCCCGCCACCGGTCGCGGCACGAGCGGGCCGAGCGGCGCCCGGCCGGCGGCGACCAGGCCTTCGTCATCGGCGTCCTGACCAGCGCCGCCGACTTCGAGCGCGCCCGCGCCTGGCGCCTCTCCGACGCGCCCGACTACGCGTCCTACCTGCGGGACACCGCCGAGCTGCTGACCGAGGCGCAGCGCGGCTTCGACACCGTCCGGGCCCGGATGTTCCACCCGCAGGACTTCGAGGAGTTCTGCCTGCTGAACGGCCTCGACCCGGCCGAGCCGGCCGCCCGCGACCGCTACCTGGTCAACCCGCCGCTCCAGACCCAGCTGCTCGCCTACCAGGGCGAGGAGCTGGCCGACGACTTCGTGCCCCGGCTGGTCCGGGCCCGGGAGAACGGGCTGACGCTGCGCCACGCCGACCTGCTGCTGGACGGCGGGCTGTACGAGGAGCGTGGCCGCCCGGTGCGGGAGGCGTACCAGCGCGGCGCCGAGGTGTTCCGCCGGATGCTGGTGGGCGCGGGCGCCGGGGTGTACGAGCTGCGGCTCGCGGTGGACGCGCCCGGCGGGCGGCTGACGGCGGCCGCCCGGGTGCTGCAGTGGGAGGACGGAGTCGTACGGATCAACGACGAGGATCTGGAGCTGGTCTGCGCGGTGCTCTGTGCCGGGCTGGCCCGGGAGCTGCCGGGGCTGGCGGTGCTGCACGGCGCGCAGGGCTCGGCGGACTCCGGCGAGGGCCGCGGCGGAGCCGCTGATGGGCACTACCGGCAGACGGCGTGGGCCTGGGTCAGCGGCGGGCAGGACTGGGCCCCGGCCGGGGGCACGGTGCGGCTGGACGGGGTGGCGGCGGAGCCGGGCTACTCGCTCGGCACGGTCTGCTGAGCCTCGGCGCGGCCCCGGTGAAGCCCCGGCGTGGCCCCGGAGAGGCTTCCGACGGGCCCGTGGCCGTACGGCCGTGCCACGGCGCGGGCCCGTGGCGTACGGACGCGCGACGGCGCGGGCCCCTGGTCGGGGCGCCGCGCCGTGACGTTTCTGCTGAGCTCCGCCCGTTTCTGCAGGTGAGAGCGGGGCGGGGCCGGTGTGGCGAGCGGTCAGCTCGCCTCCTCCTCGCGCACCGCACGGCGCGCGTCGGGGTTGAGCACACCCCAGGAGATCAGCTGCTCGGTGAGGATCGACGGCGACTGGTCGTAGATCACGGCCAGCGTGCGCAGGTCGTCCTGGCGGATCGAGAGCACCTTGCCGTTGTAGTCGCCGCGCTGGCTCTGGATGGTGGCCGCGTAGCGCTGCAGCGGGCCGGCCTTCTCGGACGGGACCTGGGTCAGTCTTTCGAGGTCCAGCACCAGGCGCGGCGGCGGCTCGGCCGCGCCACCGGGCGTACCGCCGGGCAGCAGCTCCTGCACCGGCACGCCGTAGAACTCGGCTAGCTCGGCCAGCCGCTGCACGGTGACCGCACGGTCGCCGCGCTCGTACGAGCCGACGACGACTGCCTTCCAGCGCCCCTGGGACTTCTCCTCGACACCGTGCAGGGAGAGCCCCTGCTGAGTGCGGATCGCTCGGAGCTTGCCTCCGAGTTGCTTCGCGTAGTCGCTGGACATTGGTCTCCCCGGACGAGATTGCTTCGCGTTCAGTGGTGGGTCACGGGCGATTGCCGACGTCGTTACCGGTGGGTTCGACGCCCGTCTCGTAACTCACTGTGAGGTTACGTAGAGTGAGGTAGTTGCGTCAAGCCGAATGGGGCAGTCGTGCGAATGGCCCGCATCGACGGCACGTCCGGAGCGTTAACCCGATGAAGCGGAATGGTGTCGGTCCGTTTGCAGGTGGCCGCGCTGGTACGATGGCCGGAGCCCGCGCCACGTCGGCGGGGGCCATCCCAGACATCCTTTAAGACCCGTCCCGTGAGGCGGGGAAGGAGGTCCGCTTCGGCATGACCGCAGACCAAGAAAACACGCCGCGGCCGCCGCACCAGGTGCTGGACGGCACGGACATCGCCCGGGTGATCACCCGGATAGCGCACGAGATCGTCGAGCGCGCCAAGGGCGCGGAGGACGTCGTGCTGCTCGGCATCCACACCAGGGGCGTCCACCTGGCCCGCCGCCTGCACGCCAGGCTGGCCCAGATCACCGGCCGCGACATCCCGCTCGGCACCCTGGACATCACCATGTACCGGGACGACCTGCGGCTCAAGCCCGCCCGCGCGCTGGAGCACACCGAGATCCCGGGCGACGGCATCGACGGCCGGCTGGTGATCCTCGTCGACGACGTGCTCTTCTCCGGCCGCACCATCCGCGCCGCGCTCGACGCGCTCAGCGACATCGGCCGCCCGCGCGCCGTCCAGCTCGCCGTCCTGGTCGACCGAGGCCACCGCGAGCTGCCGATCAGGGCCGACTACGTGGGCAAGAACCTCCCCACCTCGCTGCGCGAGGCCGTGCAGGTCCGCCTCGCCGACACCGACGGCGTGGACGCCGTCCTGGTCGGCGACCGCGACTACGCGGCTCGCTCGTCGCAGGCCCTGGCCTCCCGGCCGTCCGAACCGCACCTCCCGGAGTAACCCGCGTGAAGCGCCACCTCGTCTCCGCCGCCGACCTCACCCGCGACGACGCGCTGCTGATCCTGGACACCGCCGAGGAGCTGGCCCAGCTCTCCGGACGGGCCGTCAAGAAGCTGCCCACGCTCCGTGGTCGAACCGTCGTCAACCTCTTCTTCGAGGACTCGACCCGCACCAAGACCTCCTTCGAGGTCGCCGAGAAGCGGCTCTCCGCCGACGTCATCAACTTCTCCGCCAAGGGCTCCTCGGTCTCCAAGGGCGAGAGCCTCAAGGACACCGCGCTCACCCTGCAGGCCATGGGCGCCGACGCGGTCGTCATCCGGCACCACGCCTCGGGTGCGCCGGCCCGGCTCGCCCAGTCCGACTGGCTGCACGGCAGCGTCATCAACGCCGGTGACGGCACCCACGAGCACCCCACCCAGGCGCTGCTCGACGCCTTCACCATGCGCCGCCACCTCAACCCCGGCGCCGGCCACGATCTCGCGGGCCGCCGGGTGACCATCGTCGGCGACATCCTGCACAGCCGGGTCGCCCGCTCCAACGTGCACCTGCTCACCACCCTCGGCGCCCAGGTCACCTTCGTCGCCCCGCCGACGCTGCTGCCGATCGGTATCCAGAACTGGCCCTGCGAGGTCAGCTACGACCTGGAGAGCGTGCTCCCCAAGACCGACGCGCTGATGATGCTCCGCGTGCAGCGCGAGCGGATGAACGCCGCCTTCTTCCCGACCGAGCGCGAGTACAGCCGCCGCTACGGCCTGGACGGCACCCGGATGGCCCAGCTGCCCGAGCACGCCATCGTGATGCACCCCGGCCCGATGGTCCGAGGCATGGAGATCACCGCCGACGTCGCCGACTCGCCGCGCTGCACCGTGGTCGAGCAGGTCGCCAACGGCGTCTCCGTCCGGATGGCCGTCCTCTATCTGCTCCTCGGTGGCGCCGTCTTCGCCGACGGCCCCGCCGACGCCGCCCCCCGCACCGACTCCGTGGAGACCGCTCAGTGACCACCTACCTGATCCGCAACGCCCAGCTCCTCGGCGGCGCCCCGCAGGACCTCCACATCGCCGACGGCGTCATCAAGGAGATCGGCACCGGCCTCACCGCCGAGGCCGACATCGACATCGACGCCACCGGCCTGATCGTCCTGCCCGGTCTGGTCGACCTGCACACCCACCTGCGCGAGCCCGGCCGCGAGGACGCCGAGACGGTCCTCACCGGCACCCAGGCCGCCGCCAAGGGCGGCTTCACCGCCGTCCACGCGATGGCCAACACCTTCCCGGTGGCCGACACCGCCGGCGTGGTCGAGCAGGTCTGGCGGCTCGGCCAGGAGTCCGGCTACTGCGACGTGCAGCCGGTCGGCGCCGTCACCGTCGGCCTGGAGGGCAAGAAGCTCGCCGAGCTCGGCGCGATGCACGAGTCCGCGGCCGGCGTCCGGGTCTTCTCCGACGACGGCAAGTGCGTGGACGACGCGGTCATCATGCGCCGCGCGCTGGAGTACGTGAAGGCCTTCGACGGGGTCGTCGCCCAGCACGCCCAGGAGCCGCGGCTCACCGAGGGCGCCCAGATGAACGAGGGCCAGGTCTCCGGCGAGCTCGGGCTCGGCGGCTGGCCGGCCGTCGCCGAGGAGGCGATCATCGCCCGCGACGTGCTGCTCGCCGCGCACGTCGGCTCCCGGCTGCACGTCTGCCACGTCTCCACGGCCGGCTCGGTCGAGATCATCCGCTGGGCCAAGGCCAAGGGCTGGGACGTCACCGCCGAGGTCACCCCGCACCACCTGCTGCTGACCGACGAGCTGGTCCGTTCCTACGACCCGGTGTACAAGGTCAACCCGCCGCTGCGCACCGCCGCCGACGTGCAGGCGCTGCGCAAGGCGCTCGCCGACGGCACCATCGACGCCGTCGCCACCGACCACGCGCCGCACCCGGCCGAGGACAAGGACTGCGAGTGGGCCGTCGCCGCGATGGGCATGGTCGGCCTGGAGACCGCGCTCTCGGTGGTCCAGCAGACGATGGTCGACACCGGCCTGCTGAACTGGGAGGGCGTCGCCGACCGGATGTCGCACCGCCCGGCCCGGATCGGCCGTCTCAGCGGCCACGGGCGGCCCGTCTCGGTCGGTGAGCCGGCCAACCTGGTGCTGTTCGATCCCGCGTACCGTGGTGCCGTGAACCCCGACAGCTTCGCCACGCGCTCCCGCAACACCCCTTACCGGGGCCTCGACCTGCCCGGGCGGGTGCACGCCACCTTCCTGCGCGGCAGCGCCACCGTGCTGGCCGGCGAGCTGGTCGAGCAGGGCGGGCTCGCGTGAGCGAGCGACCGGGGCACCCCCTGCTGCTCGCCCAGGAACAGGCCAGGGTCACCGACTGGCCCGGGTACATCGGCTGGGCCGTCGGCCTGATGCTCGTCATCGGCCTGGTCTACTGGCTGATGCGCCAGGGCTGGAACTGGCGCCGCACCCTGCAGTCCGGCATCCCGGCGCTTCCCGCCGTGCCGGAGCGGGCCGGCCGGACCATCCTGGAGACCAGCGGCCGGTACCACGGCACCACCACCGCCGGGAACTGGCTGGACCGGGTCGTCGCGCACGGCCTGGGCACCCGCAGCCGCGCCGATCTGACCCTCGGCGAGAACGGCCTGCTGGTGCGGCGCCCCGGTGACGTCGACCTCTGGATCCCGGCCGAGCACCTGACCGGTGCCCGGACGGACTCCGGGATCGCCGGCAAGGTCGTCCCGTCCGGACTGCTCGTCGTCACCTGGACGCACGAGGGAACCGCCCTGGACTCCGGTTTCCGGGCCGACCACCCCGACGAGCACGCCGCCTGGGTCGAGGCGGTCGCTCAACTCGCAACACGTACGAAGACGAAGACGGAAGAGGCCGCTCCATGACCGCACCTGCCCCCACCACGCAGCGCCAACGGCGGGAGCGTGTCCCTGCCGTGCTCGTCCTGGAGGACGGCCGGACCTTCCGCGGCCAGGCGTACGGCGCCATCGGCGAGACCTTCGGCGAGGCGGTCTTCAACACCGGCATGTCCGGCTACCAGGAGACCCTGACCGACCCGTCGTACCACCGCCAGATCGTCGTGATGACCGCCCCCCAGATCGGCAACACCGGCTGGAACGACGAGGACGACGAGTCCAAGCAGATCTGGGTCGCCGGCTACGTCGTCCGTGACCCCGCCCGCGTCGCGTCCAACTGGCGCTCGCGCCGGTCGCTGGACGAGGAGCTGACCAACCAGGGCGTCGTCGGCATCAGCGGCATCGACACCCGGGCGCTCACCCGCCACCTGCGCGAGCGCGGCGCCATGCGCTGCGGCATCTTCTCCGGCCAGGGGCTGGCGGACGACGCCGCGCTGCTGGCCAAGGTGCAGCAGTCGCCCGAGATGAAGGGCGCAGACCTCTGCGCCGAGGTCGCCACCACCGAGCCGTACGTGGTGCCCGCGATCGGTGAGAAGAAGTTCACCGTCGCCGCGCTGGACCTCGGCATCAAGGCGATGACCCCGCAGCGGATGGCCGAGCGCGGCATCGAGGTGCACGTGCTGCCGGCCAACGCCACCCTGGAGGACGTCTACGCCGTCCAGCCGGACGGCGTCTTCTTCTCCAACGGCCCGGGCGACCCGGCCACCGCCGACCACCAGGTCGCCGTGGCGCAGGGCGTGCTGGAGCGCAAGACCCCGTTCTTCGGGATCTGCTTCGGCAACCAGATCCTCGGCCGCGCGCTGGGCTTCGGCACCTACAAGCTCAAGTACGGTCACCGCGGCATCAACCAGCCCGTCCAGGACCGCACCACCGGCAAGGTCGAGGTCACCGCGCACAACCACGGCTTCGCCGTGAACGCACCGCTGGACAAGGTGAGCGACACGCCCTACGGCCGCGTCGAGGTCTCCCACGTCTGCCTGAACGACGATGTGGTCGAGGGCCTCCAGGCGCTGGACGTGCCCGCCTTCAGCGTGCAGTACCACCCCGAAGCGGCAGCCGGCCCGCACGACGCGGCCTACCTCTTCGACCGGTTCGTCGCGCTCATGCGAGGCGACGACAAGCACAGTGTTGAGCTCATGGAGGGCCAGCGTGCCTAAGCGCACTGACATCAAGTCCGTCCTGGTGATCGGGTCCGGCCCGATCGTGATCGGCCAGGCCGCCGAGTTCGACTACTCGGGCACGCAGGCCTGCCGGGTGCTCAAGGCCGAGGGCCTGCGGGTCATCCTGGTCAACTCCAACCCGGCCACGATCATGACCGACCCGGAGATCGCCGACGCCACCTACGTCGAGCCGATCACCCCGGAGTTCGTCGAGAAGATCATCGCCAAGGAGCGCCCCGACGCCCTCCTGCCGACCCTCGGCGGCCAGACCGCGCTCAACACCGCGATCTCGCTGGACGCCAACGGCGTGCTCGCCAAGTACAACGTCGAGCTGATCGGCGCCAAGGTCGACTCGATCCACAAGGGCGAGGACCGCGAGCTCTTCAAGGGCGTCGTCGAGGCCGTCAACGCCAAGATCGGCCACGGCGAGTCCGCCCGCTCGGTCATCTGTCACACCATGGACGACGTGCTGGCCGGCGTCGACACCCTCGGCGGCTACCCGGTCGTGGTCCGCCCCTCCTTCACCATGGGCGGCGCCGGCTCCGGCTTCGCCCACAACGAGGAGGACCTGCGCCGCATCGCCGGCCAGGGCCTGACCCTCTCGCCGACCACCGAGGTGCTCCTGGAGGAGTCCATCCTCGGCTGGAAGGAGTACGAGCTGGAGCTGATGCGCGACAAGAACGACAACGTCGTGGTCGTCTGCTCCATCGAGAACTTCGACCCGATGGGCGTGCACACCGGTGACTCGATCACCGTCGCCCCGGCGATGACGCTCACCGACCGCGAGTACCAGATCCTGCGCGACATCGGCATCGCCGTCATCCGCGAGGTCGGCGTCGACACCGGCGGCTGCAACATCCAGTTCGCCGTCAACCCCGAGGACGGCCGGGTCATCGTCATCGAGATGAACCCGCGCGTCTCCCGCTCCTCGGCGCTGGCCTCCAAGGCGACCGGCTTCCCGATCGCCAAGATCGCCGCCAAGCTCGCCGTCGGCTACACCCTGGACGAGATCCCCAACGACATCACCGAGCAGACGCCGGCGTCGTTCGAGCCGACCCTCGACTACGTCGTGGTCAAGGTGCCGCGGTTCGCGTTCGAGAAGTTCCCGAGCGCCGACGCGACGCTGACCACCACCATGAAGTCGGTCGGCGAGGCCATGGCCATGGGCCGCAACTTCCCCGAGGCGCTCAACAAGGCGCTCCGCTCGCTGGAGAAGAAGGGCTCCCAGTTCACCTGGACCGGCCCGGTGGGTGACAAGGCCGCGCTGCTGGAGAAGGCCGTCGTCCCGACGGACGGCCGGATCAACACCGTCATGGAGGCCATCCGCGCCGGCGCCACCCCGGAGGAGGTGTTCGAGGCCACCAAGATCGACCCGTGGTTCGTCGACCAGCTCTTCCTGCTGGACGAGATCGCCGCCGAGCTGGCCGAGGCGAGCGAGCTCACCCCCGAGCTGCTGCGCCACGCCAAGCGGCACGGCTTCTCCGACCAGCAGATCGGCGAGATCCGCGGCCTGCGCCCCGACGTGGTCCGCGAGGTCCGGCACGCGCTCGGCATCCGCCCGGTGTTCAAGACCGTCGACACCTGCGCCGCCGAGTTCGCCGCCAAGACCCCGTACTTCTACTCGTCCTACGACGAGGAGAACGAGGTCGCCCCGCGCACCAAGCCCGCCGTGATCATCCTCGGCTCCGGCCCGAACCGCATCGGCCAGGGCATCGAGTTCGACTACTCCTGCGTGCACGCCTCCTTCGCGCTGGCCGACGCCGGGTACGAGACCGTGATGGTCAACTGCAACCCGGAGACCGTCTCCACCGACTACGACACCTCCGACCGGCTCTACTTCGAGCCGCTCACCCTGGAGGACGTGCTGGAGATCGTCCACGCCGAGCAGCAGGCCGGACCGCTGGCGGGTGTCATCGTCCAGCTCGGCGGCCAGACCCCGCTCGGCCTGGCCCAGGCGCTCAAGGACAACGGCGTGCCGATCGTCGGCACCCAGCCCGAGGCGATCGACCTCGCCGAGGAGCGCGGCGCCTTCGGCCGCGTGCTGCGCGACGCGGGCCTGCCCGCCCCCAAGCACGGCACCGCCTTCTCCTTCGAGGAGGCCAAGGCGATCGCCGACGAGATCGGCTACCCCGTCCTGGCCCGCCCGTCCTACGTGCTCGGCGGCCGCGGCATGGAGATCGTCTACGACGAGGCCTCCCTCGCCTCCTACCTGGAGCGGCACGCCGGCCTCATCTCCGAGCACCCGGTGCTGATCGACCGCTTCCTCGACGACGCCGTCGAGATCGACGTCGACGCGCTCTACGACGGCACCGAGCTCTACCTCGGCGGCGTCATGGAGCACATCGAGGAGGCCGGCATCCACTCCGGCGACTCCGCCTGCGCGCTGCCCCCGATCACCCTCGGCGGCTACGACATCAAGCGGCTGCGCGCCTCCACCGAGGGGATCGCCCGCGGCGTCGGCGTCCGCGGCCTGATCAACATCCAGTTCGCCCTCTCCGGCGACATCCTCTACGTGCTGGAGGCCAACCCGCGCGCCTCCCGCACCGTGCCGTTCACCTCCAAGGCGACGGCCGTGCCGCTGGCCAAGGCCGCCGCCCGGATCTCGCTCGGCGCCACCATCGCCGAGCTGCGCGCCGAGGGCCTGCTCCCGGCCGAGGGCGACGGCGGCACGCTGCCCGCCGACTGCCCGATCTCCGTCAAGGAGGCCGTGATGCCGTGGAGCCGCTTCCGCGACGTGCACGGCCGCGGCGTGGACACCGTCCTCGGCCCGGAGATGCGCTCCACCGGCGAGGTCATGGGCATCGACAAGGTCTTCGGCACGGCGTACGCCAAGGCCCAGTCCGGCGCCTACGGCGCGCTGCCGACCAGCGGCAAGGTCTTCGTGTCGGTCGCCAACCGGGACAAGCGCAACCTGGTCTTCCCCGCCCGCGCGCTGGTCGGCCTCGGCTTCGAGGTGCTCGCCACCGCCGGCACCGCCGAGGTGCTCCAGCGCGGCGGCATCCCGTCCACGCTGGTGCGCAAGCACAGCGAGGGCGAGGGCCCGAACGGCGAGAAGACCATCGTCCAGCTGATCCACGACGGTGAGGTCGACCTCATCATCAACACGCCGTACGGCACCGGCGGCCGCCTCGACGGCTACGAGATCCGCACCGCCGCCGTCGCCCGCGCCGTGCCCTGCCTGACCACCGTCCAGGCCATGGGCGCCGCCGTCCAGGGCATCGACGCGCTGCTGCGCGACGAGGTCGGGGTGATGTCGCTCCAGGAGCACGCCGAGCTGATCAACGCCGGCCGCAGCAAGTAGCACCACCACAGTGGGGGGCACCGAACCGCCGGGTGCCCCCCACTTCCATGCCCGGGAGGCCCAATTTTGTACAAGCTGCTGTTCGACCTCGTGTTCAAGAAGATGGACCCGGAGAAGGCCCACCACCTCGCGTTCTTCTGGATCCGGCTGGCCGCCTCGGTGCCCGGGCTGCGCACCCTGGTCAAGCTGGTGCTCGCCCCGCGCGACCGGGCGCTGCGCACCACCGCCCTCGGCCTCGACCTGCCCGGCCCGTTCGGCCTGGCGGCCGGTTTCGACAAGAACGGCGTCGGCATCGACGGCCTGTCGATGATCGGCTTCGACTACGTCGAGATCGGCACCATCACCGGCGAGCCGCAGCCCGGCAACCCGGCCCCGCGGCTCTTCCGCCTGGTCGAGGACCGCGCGCTGATCAACCGGATGGGCTTCAACAACCAGGGCTCGGCCCGGGTCGCCGCCCGCCTCGCCCGGCGCCCGCACACCACCTCCACCCCGGTGGTCGGCATCAACATCGGCAAGACCAAGGTGGTCGAGGAGGCCGACGCGATCGGCGACTACGTCAAGTCCACCGAGCGGCTCGCCAAGTACGCCGACTACCTGGTGGTCAACGTCAGCTCCCCGAACACCCCCGGGCTGCGCAACCTGCAGGCCGTCTCGCACCTCGGCCCGCTGCTCGAAGCCGTCCGCGAGGCCGCCGACCGCTCCACCGCGCACCATGTGCCGCTGCTGGTCAAGATCGCCCCCGACCTGGCCGACGAGGACGTCGACGCGGTCGCCGACCTCGCGCTGGAGCTGGGCCTGGACGGCATCATCGCCACCAACACCACCATCGGCCGCGAGGGCCTGCGCACCCCCGCCGCCCGGGTCGAGGAGATCGGCATGGGCGGCCTCTCCGGCGCCCCGCTCAAGGAGCGCGCGCTGGAGGTGCTCCAGCGCCTGCGCGCCCGCACCGAGGGCCGGCTGACGCTGGTCTCGGTCGGCGGCATCGAGACCGCCGAGGACGCCTGGCAGCGCATCGTCCACGGCGCCGACCTCGTCCAGGGCTACAGCGCCTTCATCTACCAGGGCCCGTTCTGGTGCCGCGGCATCCACAAGGGCCTCTCCGCCCGCGTCCGGGCCGGCGGCTTCCGCAACCTGGCCGCCGCCGTCGGCAGCGCCGTCCCCGCCCGCAAGGCTTCCTGAACCCCCCTCACGCTCTCCCGCCCCTCCGGAAAGGACGTCATGACCCTCGCCCCCTTCGGCGCCCGCCTGCGCCAGGCCCTCGACACCCGCGGTCAGCTCTGCGTCGGCATCGACCCGCACGCCTCCCTGCTCGCCGCCTGGGGGCTGGAGGACTCCGTCGCGGGCCTGGAGACCTTCAGCCGGACCGTCGTCGAGGCGCTGGCCGACCGGGTGGCCGTGCTCAAGCCGCAGGCCGCCTTCTTCGAGCGCTTCGGCTCCAAGGGCGTCGCGGTGCTGGAGAGGTCCGTCGAGGAGGCCCGCGCGGCCGGCGCCCTCGTCCTGATGGACGCCAAGCGCGGCGACATCGGCTCCACCATGGCCGCCTACGCCGAGGCCTTCCTCGCCCCGGGCAGCCCGCTCTTCTCGGACGCCGTGACCGTCAGCCCCTACCTCGGCTTCGGCTCGCTGCGCCCGGCGCTCGACCTGGCCGCCGCCAACGGCGCCGGCGTCTTCGCGCTGGCGCTCACCTCCAACCCGGAGGGCGCCGAGGTGCAGCGCGCGGCCGGCGCCGACGGGGAGACGGTGGCCGCCTCGGTGCTGCGACAGCTCGCCGCCGAGAACGCCGGCGCCGAGCCCCTCGGCTCCTTCGGCGCGGTGGTCGGCGCGACCCTGGCCGACGCGGGCGTGGACCTGGCGATCAACGGCCCGCTGCTGGCCCCCGGCATCGGCGCCCAGGGCGCCACCATGGCGGACCTGCCGCGCGTCTTCGGCACCTCGGTGCGCAACGTGGTGCCGAGCGTCAGCCGGGACGTGCTGAAGCACGGCCCGTCGCTGCCGGCCCTGCGGGAGGCGGCGGAACGCTTCGTCCAGGAGTACGCGGACGCGGTGAAGTGAGTCCGCGGACCCGGTGGGACGAGCCGCACGGAGGCGGTGGGGCGGGCCGCGCGGACGCGGTGAAGCGGCCCGATGACCCTGCGCAGTGGCGCGACGGGGTGGCGCGGCGTCTCACGGCCTGACGTGAGCGCGGTCACATCGGTGCCGCCAAAGGTCCGCAATCGCGGTCATTTTGCCCGGGAAAGTCCTGGTCGGCCTTGGCTGACCAGGACTTTTCGTGTTCTTTTCCTGACGTGGCGCCGCAATCCGGGTAGTGTCCGGCGATAGGTCATCGAAGAGCGGCGATTCCCGTTGCTCTCGCAGGTCAGAGCCGTGAGGTTCCGCTGCGGCCGGTGTCCTGGGAACCAAACCAGTCATAGCTCAATCCCTTCCTTCCACACCCTGAGGTGAACGGCGTGGCTCTTCCGCCCCTTACCCCTGAACAGCGCACCGCCGCGCTCGCCAAGGCCGCCGAGGCTCGCCGGGAGCGCGCCGAGGTCAAGAACCGGCTCAAGCACTCCGGCGCCTCCCTGCACGAGGTGATCAAGGCCGGCAAGGCCGACAACGACGTGATCGGCAAGATGAAGGTCTCCGCTCTGCTGGAGTCCCTGCCGGGCGTCGGCAAGGTCCGCGCCAAGCAGATCATGGAGCGCCTCGGCATCAGTGAGAGCCGTCGCGTCCGTGGCCTCGGTACGAACCAGATCGCCTCCCTGGAGCGGGAGTTCGGCGGCGGTGCCGCCTGACCGTGCCCCGTGGTCCCGGGATCGTCCGCGATCCGGGATAATCGGTGCATGAGTGAGCGTCCGCGGCTGACCGTGCTCTCCGGCCCTTCGGGGGTCGGCAAGAGCACGGTCGTCGCTCATATGAGGAAGCAGCACCCCGAGGTCTGGCTCTCGGTGTCGGCGACGACCCGCCACCCGAGGCCGGGCGAGCAGAACGGGGTCCAGTACCACTTCGTCGACAACGACGAGTTCGACAAGCTGATCGCCAACGGCGAGCTGCTGGAGTGGGCCGTGTTCGCCGGCAACCGCTACGGCACCCCGCGGTCGGCGGTGCTGGACAAGCTCGAGCGCGGCGAGCCCGTCCTGCTGGAGATCGACCTGCAGGGCGCCCGCCAGGTGCGCGAGTCGATGCCCGAGGCGCAGCTGGTCTTCCTGGCTCCGCCGAGCTGGGACGAGCTGGTCCGCCGGCTCACGGGCCGGGGCACCGAGCCGCAGGACGTGATCGAGAAGCGGCTGGAGGCCGCCAAGGTCGAGCTGGCTGCCGAGACGGAGTTCGACACGACCCTTGTCAACACCTCCGTCGAGCAGGTAGCGACCGAACTGCTAGCCTTGCTCGGTGTAGCCTGACCTGTCTGTCTTTTCCACCCTTTCGGAAGGTTTTCGCGTGTCCTCTTCCATGACCGCGCCCGAGGGCATCATCAACCCGCCGATCGACGAGCTGCTTGAGGCCACCGACTCCAAGTACAGCCTCGTGATCTACGCCGCCAAGCGCGCGCGCCAGATCAACGCGTACTACTCGCAGCTCGGTGAGGGCCTGCTGGAGTACGTCGGCCCGCTGGTCGACACCCACGTGCACGAGAAGCCGCTGTCGATCGCGCTGCGCGAGATCAACGCGGGCATGCTGACCGCCGAGGCGATCGAGGCCGCCTGAGTTGGTTGCCTTCTCCCGAAGGGCCCGTCGGACTTGTTCCGGCGGGCCCTTCGGCGTTCCCGGGGGCTGTGGGGTCCGCCACAGGCGGGCCCTGTGCGGGCGCTCGCCGAGGGGCCGTAGGGTGAGCACGCTCCAGATGTGGAGGAAGGCGCCGAGGTGGAGGAGACCGGGAGAATGAGCGCGACTTCGGACCGGACGGACGCCCCGCGCGTCGTCCTCGGCGTCAGCGGCGGGATCGCCGCCTACAAGGCGTGCGAGCTGCTGCGACGGTTCACCGAGTCCGGCCACCAGGTCACCGTGGTGCCCACCGAGGCCTCGCTGCACTTCGTCGGCGAGGCCACCTGGGCCGCGCTCTCCGGCCGGCCGGCCGCCACCGAGACCTGGGAGCGCGTCCACGAGGTGCCGCACGTGCGGATCGGGCAGACCGCCGACCTGGTCGTGGTCGCCCCGGCCACCGCGGACCTGATGGCCAAGGCCGCCCACGGGCTCGCCGACGACCTGCTCACCAACACCCTGCTCACCGCGCGCTGTCCGGTCGTGCTGGCGCCCGCGATGCACACCGAGATGTGGGAGCACCCGGCCACCCGGGAGAACGTGGCCACGCTGCGCCGCCGGGGCGTGATCGTGCTGGAGCCCGCGGTCGGGCGGCTGACCGGCAAGGACACCGGCAAGGGCAGGCTGCCCGAGCCGTCCGCGATCTTCGACGCCTGTCGGGCCGTACTGCGGCACGGCGGGGTCCGCTCCGACCTGGCCGGCCGCCATGTGGTGGTCTCGGCCGGCGGCACCCGGGAGCCGCTCGACCCGGTGCGCTTCCTCGGCAACCGCTCCTCCGGCAAGCAGGGCTACGCGCTGGCCGTGACCGCCGCCGCGCGCGGCGCGCGGGTGACCCTGCTCTCGGCCAATGCCGAGCTGCCCGACCCGGCCGGCGTCGATGTGGTGCACGTCTCGACCGCGCTGGAGCTGCGGGACGCCGCGCTGAAGGCGGCGGCCGACGCGGACGCGGTGGTGATGGCCGCGGCGGTCGCCGACTTCCGGCCCGCCGACTACGCCACCGGCAAGATCAAGAAGGTCGAGGGGGTCGAACCGGCGCCGGTCGCACTGGTCCGGAATCCGGACATCCTGGCCGAGATCTCCGCCCACCGTCCCCGTTCGGGTCAACTGGTCGTGGGTTTCGCGGCGGAGACCGACGACGTGCTCGCCAACGGCCGCGCCAAGCTCGCCCGCAAGGGCTGTGACCTGCTGGTCGTCAACGAGGTGGGCAACGGCAAGGCCTTCGGCCAGGACGTCAACGAGGCCGTCGTCCTGGGCGCGGACGGCAGTGAGACGGCGGTGCCGGTGGGCCCCAAGGAGGCGCTCGCGGACGTGGTCTGGGACCTGGTCACGAAGCGGCTGGAAATGATCGCGAAGTGATCCCGGCCGGTGATCGTCCGGTCTCCAAATTCTGGAATCGAGTGACGCTTGCCAGTAGCTGACCGTTACACTCCAGGAATCAAGTCTTTCCGGATGTCCCCGGTTCGCCGGGGGCCTTCAGTCAGCAGCCGCTGCAACCCCAGGGAGCGCTGTGTCTCGCCGCCTGTTCACCTCGGAGTCCGTGACCGAGGGACACCCCGACAAGATCGCTGACCAGATCAGCGACACCATCCTCGACGCCCTCCTGCGAGAGGACCCGACTTCCCGGGTCGCCGTGGAGACGCTGATCACCACCGGCCAGGTGCACGTGGCCGGCGAGGTGACCACCAAGGCGTACGCGCCGATCGCCCAGCTCGTCCGGGACAAGATCCTGGAGATCGGCTACGACAGCTCGAAGAAGGGCTTCGACGGCGCCTCCTGCGGCGTGTCGGTGTCCATCGGTGCCCAGTCGCCCGACATCGCACAGGGTGTCGACACGGCGTACGAGGCCCGGGTCGAGGGCGATGAGGACGACCTGGACAAGCAGGGCGCCGGTGACCAGGGCCTGATGTTCGGCTACGCCTCGGACGAGACGCCGGAGCTGATGCCGCTGCCGATCACCCTGGCGCACCGCCTGTCGAAGCGCCTGTCCGAGGTGCGCAAGAACGGGACGATCCCGTACCTGCGCCCGGACGGCAAGACCCAGGTCACCATCGAGTACGACGGCGACAAGGCCGTCCGCCTGGACACCGTGGTCGTGTCCTCGCAGCACGCCAGTGACATCGACCTGGACTCGCTGCTGACCCCGGACATCCGCGAGTTCGTCGTGGAGCCCGAGCTGAAGGCGCTGGCCGAGCAGGGCATCAAGCTGGTGACCGACGGCTACCGCCTCCTGGTCAACCCGACCGGCCGCTTCGAGATCGGCGGCCCGATGGGCGACGCCGGCCTGACCGGCCGCAAGATCATCATCGACACCTACGGCGGCATGGCCCGTCACGGCGGTGGCGCGTTCTCGGGCAAGGACCCGTCCAAGGTGGACCGCTCGGCCGCGTACGCGATGCGCTGGGTGGCGAAGAACATCGTCGCCGCCGGCCTCGCCCGCCGGGCCGAGGTGCAGGTCGCGTACGCGATCGGCAAGGCGGAGCCGGTGGGTCTGTTCGTGGAGACCTTCGGTACCGAGACGGTGCCGGTGCTGGCGATCCAGAAGGCCGTGACCGAGGTGTTCGACCTCCGCCCGGCCGCGATCATCCGGGACCTGGACCTGCTGCGGCCGATCTACGCGCAGACCGCGGCCTACGGGCACTTCGGCCGTGAGCTGGCGGACTTCACCTGGGAGCGGACCGACCGGGTCGAGCAGCTGAAGAAGGCCGTGCAGGACTGATCATCTGATCGGCTCACCGCAGGCGGTGGCCCCCCGGGTATCGGGGCGGCCGCCGCCTGCGGCGTTGTACGGCGTCGTGCGGTGGTTGTCGGGGTTGTGTCGGTGTGACCTGGTAGTACTGGGAGCGATGAGCAGCACGCAGGGGAGTGAGGACGAGGGCGGGGGCCCGGAGCAGCTGGCCTTCATCCGGGAGACGGTCCGCCGGGCCAAGCCCCGGACGTGGCGCGGCGCCAAGCGGGCCGAGCACCTGCCGGTCGCCCGGGTGGTGGTCGACAAGGGCGTGCTGACCATCGACAAGTTCTTCGACTACGAGGTGCCCGCCGCGATGGCGGAGGAGGCCCTCCCCGGGGTCCGGGTCCGGGTTCGGTTCGGGGCGCGGGTGGTGAAGGGCCAGCGCGAGGGCGGAGAGCTGCACGACGGGTTCATCGTCGCTCGGCTGGAGAAGAGCGACTTCGCAGGCCCGCTGGCGCCGCTCGCCCAGGTGCTCTCGCCCGAGCCGGTGCTCGCCCCCCAGCTGCTGCGGCTCTGCCGGACCGTCGCCGACCGGTACGCCGGCACCCTGGCCGACGTCCTCCAACTGGCCGTGCCGCCCCGGCACGCCAAGGCCGAGGCCGAGCCCTCGCCGCCGCCCCGGCCGCGGCCCGCCGCGCCGGCGCCGGGCGGCTGGTCGCGCTACCCCGCCGGGCCGGACTTCCTCGCCTCGCTGGCCGGCGGCGGCTCGCCGCGCGCGGTCTGGACGGCGCTGCCCGGCCCCGGCTGGCCGTACGAGATCGCCCGGGCCGTCGCGGCCACCCTGGCCGGCGGGCGCGGCGCACTGGTCGTACTGCCGGACGGGCGCTCGGTGGCCCGGGTGGACCAGGCGCTGACCGAGCTGCTGGGCGAGGGCATGCACGCCACCCTGGCCGCCGACCTCGGCCCCCAGGAGCGGTACCGGCGATGGCTGCTGGTCAGCCGCGGCTCGGTGCACGCCGCCGTCGGCACCCGCGCCGCGATGTTCGCGCCGGTGCGCGACCTCGGGCTGGTCGTCGTCTGGTCCGACGGCGACGGCAGCCACAGCGACCCGCGCGCCCCGCACCCGCACGTGCGCGAGGTGGCGCTGCTGCGCGCCGCCGAGGAGGGCGCGGGCGTGCTGCTCGGCGGGCACGCCGTGACGGTCGAGGGCGCGCAGCTGGTCCGCACCGGGTGGGCCCGGCCGCTGGCCGCCGACCGGGAGACCGTCCGGCAGGTGGCGCCGCGGGTCCGTACCGTCACCGACCAGGACCAGCACCGGGACGCCGCCGCGCAGGCCGCCCGGCTGCCCTCGGTGGCCTGGGAGGTCGCCCGGGAGGCACTGGCGAGCGGCGGGCCGGTGCTGATCCAGGTGCCGCGGCGGGGCTACGTCCCCCGGCTGTCCTGCGGGCGGTGCCGGACGCCCGCCCGGTGCCGGCGGTGCGAAGGGCCGCTGGAGGCTTCCTCCGCCGATGCGCCGCTGCGCTGCGCCTGGTGCGGGGAGACCGAGAACGACTGGCACTGCCAGGAGTGCGGCTCGTTCCGGCTGCGGGCCCAGGTGGTCGGCGCGCGGCGGACGGCGGAGGAGCTGGGCAAGGCGTTCCCGCGCGTCCCGGTGCGTACCTCCGGGCGGGACGCCGTCCTCGCGACCGTCCCGGACGAGCCGGCGCTGGTGATCTCCACACCGGGCGCCGAACCGGTGGTCGAGGGCGGCGGCGGGTACGCGGCCGCGCTGCTGCTGGACGGCTGGGCCCTGCTCGGCCGCCCCGACCTGCGGGCCGGGGAGGAGACGCTGCGGCTCTGGCTGGCCGCCGCCGCCCTGGTCAAGCCGTCGACGGAGGGCGGCACGGTGGTCGTCGTCGCCGAGCCGACCGCGCGGCCGGTGCAGGCGCTCGTCCGCTGGGACCCGCTCGGCCACGCCGGGCTGGAGCTGGACGAACGGGCTCAGCTGCACTTCCCGCCGGTGTCGCGGATGGCCTCGGTGGCCGGCAGCCCGGCGGCGGTCGCGGACCTGCTCGGGCTGATCCGGCTGCCGTCGGAGGCCGACGTGCTCGGGCCGGTGCCGGTGCCGGCGCTGCGCGGGGAGGAGCAGGAGCGGGCGCTGCTGAGGGTGCCGCCCGGGCAGGGCGCGGCGCTGGCGGCGGCGCTCAAGGCGGCGCAGATCGCGCGGATCGCGCTGCGGACGCCGGAGGCGGTGAAGGTGCGGATCGATCCGACGGACATCGGGTGAGGGACGGCGGGATGCTCCGCCCCCCACCCGGGGCGTGCGGCCGCTCAGCCGCGTAGGGGGACGCCGGTGCGGTCCAGGGTGCTGCGGTCCAGGTTGCCGCGGTCGTGGGGGGAGCGCTCGTGGGTGGAGCGGTCCAGGGTGGAGCGGTCCAGTGCGGCGCGGTCCAGGCCGCCCTGGCGGGCCGCCGGGACGGTCGCGGCCAGCCCGGTCGGGGCGGGCGCGGCGGCGGGCAGCTCCTCGGAGCGGTCCGGTCGGCTCGGGCCCGGCACGCCGGAGGCCGGCACCCCGCCCGCCGCCAGCAGCTCGCTGGTCGGCCGACGCATCCCGTACCGCCGGTGCACCGCCTGCTTGGTGACCCCGAGGGCCGAGCCCACCGAGTCCCAGGAGAAGCCCAGCGCACGGTCGAACTCGACCGCCGCCGCCACCAGCGTCTCCACGCTCTCGCGCAGCTCCTGCGCGAGGCGCACCGTCGGCGCCGGCGCCCGTCCGTACACCACGAACCCCGCCGAGGTGCTGGGTCGGCGCGGACGGTAGACGTTGCCCAACTGGGCGGTGAGCGTCCGCAGCGCGTCGACCTGCCGCCTCACCCGCTCGATGTCCCGCACCAGCAGGTGCAGGCTCGCCCGCGCCCGCGCGTCGTGGTTGATCTGCTCGGCCATGGCCTACGTGCCACCTTCCGTACGGTTCAGCTCGGCCGGAACGCGGTGTCCCGCGCGCCCCGGCCCCGGTCAATCTCACTTGACCAACGCCCGACGGGGGGCCGGGGTCACGCAGCCCGGGCGAGTCGGGATATGCCAGATGCCTGGGCGCGGACGGAGGAGGACCGGTGGGATTGCATAGACTTGGCGGTGGCCGGCCCATGTCCAGCAGCCCCGCCGGCCCCGACCTCCCGACGGACAGGAGCCCGTAGCCCGTGGCGATCCAGCCGATCCGCATCTTCGGAGACCCCGTCCTCCGGGCCACCGCGCAGCCGGTGATCACCTTCGACAAGGAGCTGCGCACCCTCGTCCGGGACCTCACCGACACCATGCTGGACGCCCCCGGTGCCGGCCTGGCCGCGCCTCAACTCGGCATCTCCCTGCGGGTGTTCACCTACCACGTGGACGGCGTCACCGGTCACCTGATCAACCCCGACCTGTCGCTCACCGAGGAGGAGCAGGACGGCCCCGAAGGCTGCCTCTCGCTGCCCGGCCTGCGCTACGACACCAAGCGCGCGTACGGGGTCGTCGCCAAGGGCTTCAACATGTACGGCGACCCGGTCACCGTCGAGGGCACCCAGCTGCTCGCCCGCTGCATCCAGCACGAGACCGACCACCTCGACGGCATCATCTTCATCGACCGCCTCGACCGCGAGCAGCGCAAGGCCGCGATGAAGGCGATCCGCGAGACCGACTGGGGCGGCGGCCCCGCGCCCGTCGTCAAGGTCTCGCCGCACACCACCTTCGGGTCGGCGCGCTGACGCCCGGCCGGCCCCAGCCTCTTTCCTTCAGTTCTGACTGTTTGAACTTCCGCCACCAGAAAGGCACTTGATGCGCCTCGTGTTCGCCGGCACCCCCGAGGTCGCCGTTCCCGCCCTGGACGCCCTGCTCGCCTCCGACCGGCACGAGGTCGTCGCGGTGGTCACCCGCCCCGACGCCCCCGCCGGACGCGGCCGCAAGCTGGTCGCCAGCCCCGTCGCCCAGCGCGCCGAGGAGGCCGGGATCGAGGTCCTCAAGCCGGCGAAGCCCAGCGACCCGGAGTTCGTCGCCCGCCTCACCGAACTCGCCCCCGACTGCTGCCCGGTGGTCGCCTACGGCGCGCTGCTGCGCCCCGGCACGCTGGAGATCCCCAAGCACGGCTGGGTCAACCTGCACTTCTCGCTGCTCCCCGCCTGGCGCGGCGCCGCCCCCGTCCAGCACGCGGTGCTGGCCGGCGACGAGGTCACCGGCGCGTCCACCTTCCTGATCGAACAGGGACTGGACTCCGGCCCGGTCTTCGGCCGCCTCACCGAGGAGATCCGCGCCACCGACACCAGCGGCGAACTGCTCGACCGGCTCGCCCACTCCGGCGCCCACCTGCTCACCGCCACCATGGACGGCATCGCCGACGGCACCCTGCACGCCGTCCCGCAGCCCGCCGAGGGCATCACACTCGCGCCGAAGATCACCGTCGAGGACGCCCGGATCGACTGGGCCCACCCCGCGCTCCGCGTCGACCGGGTGGTGCGCGGTTGCGCCCCCGCCCCCGGCGCCTGGACCACATTCCGCGGCGAGCGGCTCAAGGTCACCGGCCCCGTCAAGCTGGTGACGGACTCGTCGGCGCTCGCACCCGGCGAGCTGGCCGTCGGCAAGAACAGCGTCCGGGTCGGCACCGGCAGCCACGAGGTCGAGCTGGGCGAGGTGCGGCCGCAGGGCAAGAAGGCGATGCGGGCCGCGGACTGGGCCCGGGGGGCGCGGATCGAGTCCGGCGAGCGGTTCGGCCTCGTCGGCGAGGACTGACCGGGTGGCGGGCCGGCCGCGCCGGGCCGCCACCCGTGCGGGAGTCAGCCGGTGGCGGGGTAGGCGGTGAGGACCTGGCCGGTGCCCTCGGCCGGGGCGAGGCCGACGTACTCGTTGACGGCGACCGGCGCGAGCTGGGGGCTGCTGGGCCGGTCCTGGCCGGTGGAGGCGTCCAGCATGACCGGGCCGTTCTTTGTGGTCCCGTAGACGACGCCGTGCCGGACCGCGGTGACCCTCGGTGCGACGCGGGTGTTCGCGTCGTCCGGGAGCTTCCAGAGCACCTTGCCGGTGGCGGGCTCGACCGCGAAGGCCGTGGAGTCGGTGGCGCAGACGGTCACCGAGCGGCCGTCGTAGGTGCAGACGTGCGTGAACCCGCCGGAGAAGTCGAGCGTCCGCTTGCCGGTGGTGCCGTCCACCAGCCAGGCGAAGTTCTTGGCCGAGCCGTAGTCCCGGCCCTGGACGACCACGGTGGCCGGCCCGCCCGGGCGCACCGTCGTCTGGTACGAGTCGGCCTCCGCGTTCCACGCGGTCTTGCCGTCGGCGAGGTTGAGCGCCGACAGCTTCTGCCTGACGCCGTCCTGGGTGACGATGCCGACGATCTGACCCTCGGTGAGTGCGGCGCCGAAGAAGCCGTTCTGGGTCCAGAGGGTCTTCCTGGTGGCGAGGTCCACGGCGAGGACGGCGCCGTGGTCGGAGTCCGAGACGGCGACCACGGCCGTGTTGCCGCGCACGCCGAGCAGGGTCGCGTACTTGGACTCGGCGAAGCCCTGGGGCAGGTCGAGCGGCAGCGACCAGGCGGGCGCGCGGGTGCCGGCGTCCATGGCCACCAGCTCTGCGACCGCGTGGTCCACGGCGGTGCCCTGGCCGTGGACGAGCTCCGGGAAGGAACCGATCACCAGGCGCTTGCCGCCCACCTCGGCGAGTACCGGGACCTCGGCGAGACCGGAGGGCTGCTGGGTGGCGGCCGTGCCGACCACCTGGCCGGTGGTCAGGTCGACCGCCTGGAGGCCCTCCTTGGCCGGGAAGTAGGCGGTCAGGCCGTCGAGGAGGACCGCGGAGGCCTTGGCCTGGACGGGCAACGGCACGCCCTTGGCCCGGTCGAACGCGGACGGCGGGTCGAAGCTCTTGCGGGGCGTGGCCGAGGCGGTGGGCGTTGCTGTCGCCGTGGCCGTTCCCGTGGTGCCGCCGGTGCCGCCCTGGCTGTTGCCGCCGCTCTGGCCGCCGCCCCCGCTGCTGCAGGCGCCGGCCAGCAGCAGCGCCGCGGCGGCGGCCGCGATCCGTCCCGGAACTCCCGAAACCCGTCCCGAAACCAGGCGTGAACTCATTCCCGTCGAACCCCCTTGTCGTCGGCCCGCCTCCCCGGCGGGCAGATGATCACCCTACTTGGACGAACAGGCGGCGGAGAGCGCCGGAAGCCGGGCCTGGGAGCCCGGGCGCGGGTTTCGCGTTACTGTTCCCTTGATAACCCCGCAGCACTTTGAGGCACACAGGTATGAGCACGCCCAGCAGCACCCCCGGCGCCAAGCGCGCGCCCCGCCCGCACCGCCGTCCCAAGAAGGACCCGGCCCGGATCGTCGCCTTCCGCGCCCTGCGCGCCGTCGACGAGCGCGACGCCTACGCCAACCTGATCCTGCCCTCCCTGCTCCGCGAGGCCGAGCAGAAGGGCATGGACCGGCGCGACGCCGCCCTCGCCACCGAACTCGTCTACGGCACCCTGCGCCTGCAGGGCACCTACGACGCGGTCATCGCCGCCTGCATCGACCGCCCGCTCAGCAAGGTCGACCCGCCGGTGCTCGACGTGCTCTCGCTCGGCGCGCACCAGCTCCTCACCACCCGCATCCCCAGCCACGCGGCGGTCTCGGCCACCGTCGAACTGGCCCGGGTGGTCCTCGGCGACGGCAAGGCCAAGTTCGTCAACGCCGTGCTGCGCCGGATCAGCGCCCACGACCTCGACACCTGGATCGGGCAGGTCGCCCCGCCGTACGACCAGGACGCCGAGGACCACCTCGCCGTCGTCCACTCCCACCCCCGCTGGGTCGTCGCCGCCCTCTGGGACTCGCTCGGCCGCTGGCAGCCCGACGCCTCCGGACGCGCCGCCGTGGAAGAGCTGCTGCGCGCCGACAACGAACGGCCCGAGGTCACCCTGGTGGCCCGCCCCGGCCGGGCCACCGTCGGTGAACTCGCCGAAGCCCTCCCCGAGGCCGAGTCCGGCCGCTGGTCCCCGTACGCGCTGCGGCTCGCCGAAGGCGGCGACCCCGGCTCGGTGGAGGCCGTGCAGCAGAACCGGGCCGGCGTCCAGGACGAGGGCAGCCAGCTGGTCGCGCTCGCACTCGCCGCCGCGCCCCTCGACGGCCCCGACCGGCTCTGGCTGGACGGCTGCGCCGGCCCCGGCGGCAAGGCCGCGCTGCTCGGCGCACTGGCCGCCGAGCGCGGCGCCGCCCTGGTCGCCAGCGAGAAGCAGCCGCACCGCGCCCGGCTGGTCGCCCGCGCACTCGAAGGCAACCCGGGCCCGTACACCGTGATCGCCGCCGACGGCACCCGGCCGGCGTGGAAGCCCGGCGGCTTCGACCGGGTTCTCGTGGACGTCCCCTGCTCCGGCCTCGGCGCGCTGCGCCGCCGCCCGGAGGCCCGCTGGCGCCGCCGCCCGCAGGACATCGCCGCCGTCGGCCCGCTCCAGCGGGACCTGCTGCGCTCGGCCATCGACGCCACCCGCGTCGGTGGCGTCGTCGGCTACGCGACCTGCTCGCCGCACCTCGCGGAGACGCGCGCGGTGGTGGACGACGTGCTGCGCGAGCAGGGAGGCCGGGTCGAGTGGATCGACGCGCGCCCGCTGCTGCCGGGCGTCCCGTCGCTGGGCGAGGGGCCGGACGTGCAGCTCTGGCCGCACCTGCACGGGACGGACGCGATGTACCTGGCACTGCTGCGGCGGACCGCGTAGGCGGTCGGGGCAGGGTGTCAAAGGGGCGCCGAGGACTGGTCGCGTGGCGGCCGGTGCTCGGCGCCCCGGCGTTTCGGTGGGGCGTTCGGCGGGCGGGCTTGCATCTCCCGTAGGGGGAGGCGCGAGGGTGGGGGCATGGACGGCGACACGCTCTATTCGATCGGTGATCTGGCGCGGCGGACCGGGCTCACGGTGAAGACCGTCCGGTTCTACTCCGACCAGGGGCTGGTGGCCCCGACCGGCCGCAACCCGGCCGGTCACCGACGGTACGGCGTCGACGCGGTCGCCCGCCTGGACCTGATCCGGACACTGCGCGAGCTGGGGCTCGGGCTCCCGGCGATCCGGCAGGTGGTGGAGCGGGAACGCCCGCTGCCGGAGGTCGCCGCGGCGCACGCCGAGGCCCTGGAGGTGCAGATTCGGGTGCTGCGGCTGCGGCGGGCGGTGCTGACGGCGGTGGCGCGGCGCGGATCGACCGAGGAGGAGACGAATCTGATGCACCGGTTGGCACGGCTCTCGGAGGGTGAACGGCACCGGCTGACGGGGGAGTTCCTGGATGCGGTGTTCGGCGGGAGGGACGGGAGGGGCGGTAGGGACAGGAGTGGGGGGAATCGTGGGCCCGGTGGGTTCGACGGGTTCGACGGGTTCGACGGCGTACGGCGCTCGCTGACGCCCGAGCTGCCGGACGATCCGACGGCCGAACAGGTGGAGGCGTGGCTGGAGTTGGCCGAGCTGTTGCGGGATGCGGAGTTCCGGGCCGTGCTGCGGCGGTTGGTCGAGGACGAGGCGGCCGAGCGGGCGCGGGTGGGTGACGCGGTGCTTCGCCGCCATCTGGCAGCGGTAGTACGGGAGTCGGCCGGTCCGGCGGTGGCGGCGGGGGTCGTGCCCGGCTCCTCGCGGGCGGGGGAGGTGGCCGCCGAGATTGTCCTGCGGTGCGCGCAACTCGTGGACGGGGAGGACGAGTTGGTGGCGCGCTTGGAGCGGATCAACGACCCGCGGCGGGAGCGCTACCTGGAGCTGCTCGCGGTGGTCAACGGCTGGGCGGCTCCGGAGAGTTCGGCGCCCGTGCTGGACTGGGCCGTCAGGGCGCTGCGAGCGCGATGAGGAGAGCGGCGGCCTGGGTGCGAAGCTCTTCGATGGGCGGGTCGGCGCAGTACACGTCCGCACCGAGGGCGGTGTGGCGGCCGCCCTCGTGGTACGACCGGTAGGCGAGGTACGGGCGGTGGCCGTCGCGCTCGTTCAGGCCGAGGGTGAGGGTGGGCGGCGGTGAGCCGGTCGCCGAGCGGGCTGCGGTGGTAGACGACGTGCCGGCGGGGGTGGTGCTGGGGTGGGACGGGGCCGGTGGGTCAGGGGCGGGTGTGACGCTCGTCGAGGTGTGCGCGGGCTCGGGCGAGGAGCTTGCGGCTGCGCAGTGTGTGGGGGTGGGCGTCGCCGAGGGTCCGTTCGCGTTGGGTGAGGGTGGTTTCGTAGAGGGGGATGGCGCGTTCGAGGTCGCCGACGAGTTCGTAGGCGTAGGCGAGGTCGCTGCGGGTGTGCAGGGTGTCGGGGTGGTTGTCTCCCAGGACGTGTTCGCATTGGGCGAGGGTGTATTCGTAGAGCGCGATGGCGCGTTCGAGGTCGCCCGCGGTTTGGTAGGCGTAGGCGAGGCTGCTGCGGGTGTGCAGGGTGTCGGGGTGGTTGTCTCCCAGGACGTGTTCGCGTTGGACGAGGGTGTTTTCGTAGAGCGCGATGGCGCGTTCGAGGTCGCCCACCGTCCGGTACGCGAAGGCGAGACTGTCGCGGCTGTTCAGCGTGTCGGGGTGGTTGTCGCCGAAGACCTGCTCGCGCTGGGCAAGGGTGACCTCGAAGAGTGCGAGGCCGCGTTCGGGGTCGCCCGCACTCTGGTAGGCGTAGGCGAGGTTGCTCCGGCTGGTCAGGGTGTGGGGGTGGGTGTTCCCGAGGGTCTGTTCGTGTTGGGTGAGGGTGTTTTCGTAGAGCGCGATCGCGCGTTCGTGATCGCCGACGCGTTCGTAGGCGTAGGCGAGGTCGCTGCGGGTCTGCAGGGTGTGGGGGTGGGTGTTCCCGAGGGTCTGTTCGCGTTGGGTGAGGGTGGTTTCGTAGAGCGCGATCGCGCGTTCGAGTTTGCCCGCGCTCCGGTAGGCGTAGGCGAGGTCGCTGCGGCTGTTCAGCGTGTCGGGGTGGGTGTCACCGAGGGCCAGCTCGCGTTGGGCGAGGATCGTCTCATGCAGCGCGATGGAGCGTTCGAGTTTGCCCGCGCTCCGGTAGGCGTAGGCGAGGTTTGTTCGGCTGTTGAGAGTTTTGGGGTGGTTGTCGCCGAAGGTCCGCTCGGCCTGGGCAAGGGTGACCTCGAAAAGTGCGATGGCGCGTTCGACGTCGCCCGCCGACCGGTAGGCGAAGGCGAGGTAGCTGCGGTTGTTCAGCGTGTCGGGGTGGGTGTCACCCAGGACCTGTCGGCTCTGGGCGAGGGTGGTTTCGTAGAGGGGGAGGGCGCGTTGGAAGTCGCCGGCGTTCTCGTAGGCGTAGGCGAGGTCACCGCGGCGGCTCAGGGTGCTGGGGTGCGCCGGCCCGAGGGTCCGCTCGCAGTGTGCGAGATGGGCCTCGCGCAGGGCGATGGTGCGGGCGTTGTGGCGGCGGAGACGGAGGTACCGCGCGGCGGTGTTGTAGTGCTCGACGGCCGGATCGTCGTGGTGGCCGGGCGGGGTGGTGGCGGCGAGGGCGATGAGGTGGGGGACGAGAGCGTCCCAGGCGGGGGCCGGGAGGTACTCGGGTGGCTCGGTGAGGGCGTTGAAGGCGGCGGTGAGGGCGTGTTCGGCGTGGGTGCGGCCGGGGTGGCCGGGGGCGGTGCGCAGGACGGTCTGGAGGAGGCGGTGGATGGAGACGGTCTCCGGGGTGAGGGTGATCATGCTGTAGCTGCCGAGGGCGCCGAGTGCCTCGGCGAGTGAGTCGTCCTCGTCGTCCAGGTGCCGGAGCAGGGTGACGGGGATGTCGTCGGGGGCCAGCCAGGCGAGTGTGTGGAGCACATTGATCGCGAGGGGGGCTCGGGTGGTGAGGGCGGAGAGGGTCTGGCTCCAGACGCGCGCGATGGTGCGTTCGGCGTCGGTGCCTTCGGCGGCTCGGTCGAGCTTGCCGGCCAGCTTGCGGCGGTACGCGTCGATGGAGACCGTGCGGTTCTGTGCCAGGTAGGCGCCGGCCTGGTCGAGGGCGAGCGGGAGGTGGCCGAGGTCGGCGGCGAGGGCGCGGGCGTCCAGGAGTTGGCGCGGGGTGGGTTCGGCGCCGTCGAAGGCGTGGTCGCAGAGGAGGGCGGCGGCTTCGCCGGGGGCGAGGGTGCCGAGCGCCCGGGTGGGGACGGCGCGTGGCCAGCCGGTGGCGCGGCGGGTGGTGATGAGGAGGTGGCCGCCGGTGAGGGAGCCCAGGTAGGGGCGAAGGTCGCGCGGGTCCTCGGCGTTGTCGAGGACGAGGAGCCACCCCGGGTGCCAGTGGAGCCAGTTGAGCGCCCAGGTGATCCGTTCCTGCTCGGCGGCCTGGGCGGCCCAGGTGGGGGCGAGCCGTGCGGTCAGCGCGGCGAGGGACTGTTCCATGCGGGCGGGGGATTCGGCGTTGATCCACCAGATGAGGGCGTAGTCGTCGCGCCGGCGGTGGGCGTAGTACAGCGCGAGGGTCGTCTTGCCGATGCCCCCGAGCCCGTGGACGGTCGGCGCCTGCGTGACGGCGGAGCTGCCGTCGGCGGCCAGCACGCGCCGCAGCCAGGCGAGTTCGTCCTCGCGGCCGACGCAGAGCGGGCGCGGGCCGAGGTTGTTGGTGCCGGGCGGGGCCGGGGTGTCGCGGGCGGAGGTGAGCGCGTCGGCGGCCAGGACGACGTTGCCGGTGATGGCGGTGCCGATCGAACCGGCGGCGATCGAGCGCAGGCCCGCGGCGGTGGCGGACGCGGCGGCGGCGGGGTCGGCGGGGTCGGACGTGGCGGCGGCGTCGGTCACGAGTCGGTGTGATGCCCGTCGCCGGTGATGGCGGTGCCGATGGTGTAGGCGGCGATGGAGCGTTCGCCGGTGGCGGTGATGGTGATCGTGGGCGCCGGCTGGGCGGCGAGGAACTCGGCGAGGTCGCGGCGGAGGTCCGGGTCCTCGCGCAGGGCGCGCCGCAGGTGCAGGCGCAGTGCCGATGCGACGGCGTCCGGGTCCTCGTCCGCGTCCACGACCACCGCCTCCAGCTCGGCGCGCCGGGTGGCGTCGCCGCGGTGCCAGACGCGCTGGAGCAGGCGGCGGCCGGCGTTGGCGGTGGCGTCGGCCGCGGCGTCCTCGGCGCGGGTGAGGACGGCGGTGCCGTAGGCGCCCAGGGCGCCCGTCAGGTAGGGGCCGGCCTGGGTCAGGAGTTCGGCGATTTCTGCGCTCAACGGATCCGCCCGGGGGAGTGGTTGACCTGATGTCAGCGCTCATTCTGGCACTGTCGGGAGGCTTCCGGCAGTGCGGTCCGGACGGCAGCGCCTCAGCCGCGGGCGCGGAGGCGGCGGAGCATGCGGGCGTCCTGGAAGCCGACGGCCCGGGCGGCGGATTCGGCGGTCTCGCCGTGGGCGATGAGGTGTTCGGCGCGTTCGACCCGGAGTTCCTGCTGGTAACGGAGCGGGGTGAGCCCGGTGGCCTCGGTGAAGTGGCGGGTCAGGGTCCGTTCGCTGACGCCGGAGGCCGCGGCGAGGCCGGCGAGGCCGAGGCGGGTGGTGAAGCGGGCGTCGATGAGGTCCTGCACGCGGTGGACGGCGTCGACGAGGTGACCGCGGTGCCGGAGCATGGCGCTGGTCTGCTGCTCGTCGCCGTTGCGCCTGGCGTAGACGACCATCTCGCGGGCGATCCGGGCGGCGGCCGCGGGCCCGTGGCGGACGGCGACGAGATGCAGGGCGAGGTCGATGCCGCTGGCGATGCCGGCGGAGGTGACCACGCGGTCGTCCACCACGTACAGCACGTCGCGGACGACCGTCGCCCGCGGGTGGCGGAGGGCGAGTTCGTCCTGCACGTCGTGGTGGGTGGTGCAGCGGCGGCCGTCCAGCAGCCCGGCGCGGCCGAGGGCGTCGGCGCCCGCGCAGACGCTCGCGACGGTGCCGCCCGCCGCGTGGTGACCGGCGAGGCGGGCCAGGGTGGCGGGCCTCAGCTCGCCGTTGGCCCGCAGCACGGGGGCGCGCCAGCCGGGGACGACGATCAGGTCGTCGGGGGTCAGCTCGGGCCACGCGGTGGCGGCCCGGAGGGTGAGGCCTTGGGCGGTCGGGACGTCCTCCTGCTCGGCCACGTAGCCGGTCTCGTACCCGAGGCCGTGATCGGCCGCGGTGGAGAGCACCTGGGCGGGCCCGGCGAGGTCGAGCAGGTGCAGCTGCGGCACGAGCAGGAAGACGACGCGCGTCACGATCCGGTCAGCTCCTCGACGGTGGCGACCCGGGCGAACCGCCCGGCCAGAGCGTACTCGGTGCGGGCGATGACCTCGTCGGTGGAGAGGGTGCGCGGGTCGGCGAGGATCTCGTCCAGGCTGCGCCCGGGCGGGGCGTCGCGGTGCTCGATGGGGTGGGTCGCGGTGGCGTCGGTGACGAAGGTGACCCGGTACCCGAGATCGGCGGCGATCCGGGTGGTGGTCTCGCAGCACTGCTCGGTGCGGATGCCGCTGACGACCAGTTCGCGGATGCCGCGCTCGGTGAGGAGCTGCTGGAGGTTGGTGGTGGTGAAAGCGTTGTGCGAGGTCTTGGTGATGACGGGCTCGCCGGCGGCGGGGGCGAGGCCATCGATCGGGCGGACGTGGCCGAGGGCGGGGTCGAAGACGTTGCCGGTGCCGGGCTCGGCGTGCAGCACCCAGACGACGAGGTCGCCGTTGGCGCGGGTGTGCTCGACGAGGCGGTTCACCTGGCCGACGATGCCGGGGTTGGAGACGGCCGCCCAGTTGGCCCGCTGCCGGAAGGACTCCTGGACGTCGATGACGACGAGTGCGCTGTTCATGTCTCGATCATGGTGGCTGCGGGCGCGTGCCTGAAGGCATCATCGGGGCCGGGTGCGGAACGATCCGGTCAGTGCGGGTTGCGGGCTACGGGCTACGGGCTACGTCTGCGGGCGGCGGGTGCCGGCCGATGGGGTGGTGTCCAGGCCGGTGCCGCCGAGGCGGGTGGTCAGCTCGGAGAGCAGGCCGACGTCCTGGGGGCTCCACTGCGGCGCGGCGAACACCTCGTCGGCCACGTGCCGGGCGGTGGCCAGCATGTCGGTGAGCCGTTCACGGCCGGTGTCGGTGAGCGAGGCGTAGGCGACCCGGGCGTCACGGGCGTCCGACTCGCGGGTCACCAGGCCGATGCGCTCCAGCGGGGCCAGCCCGCGCGTGACGCCGGAGGCGGTGAGGCCGAGTGCCTCCGCGAGGTCCACCCGGCGCAGGCGGCCGCCGGGCGCCTGCCCGAGGCGGAGCAGCAGGGTGAAGTCGGCCAGGCTCACGCCGTGCAGACCGCTCAGGCTCGCGTCGAACCGTTTCACCAGTGCCGCCTGTGCGCGCAGCAGGCGCAGGGATGCGTCCAGGGTCTCACTCATTGCTGCCTCCTTGACTGCTCAAGTATATCAGCGGACTGAGCAGTCAAGGACGGGCAGAAGGGGGGGAGGGGGTCGGCGTCAGTCGGTGCGGCCGGCGGCGGCGCGGCGCTGCCGCTTGCCGAGGGCCGCCTGGGAGAGGTCCTCGGCCTGGGAACGCAGGTTCTTGTAGCCGAAGCCGCGTTCGGCCAGCCAGGCCTTCGCCGCCTCCTCGGCGCGATCGGTCGCGTCCAGGATGTCCTCCTCCGCCTCGCCGGAGTCGAGGAAGCGGAAGGTGAAGGCGGTACGGGCGGTGAGGTCGTAGCTGAGGTGGCCCTCGGGGGTGAAGGCCGCACGCAGGATGCTGTGCTCGTCGGCCTGGGCGAGGAGTCGGGCGCGCTGGTCGGCGGTGAGTTCGTCGAAGACGCCGCGGACCATGATGCGGAAGGTGCGAGTGGTCATCCCTCGACCCTAGCCAGCGGGGCGGCGCCGGTTCCACCGCGTTTCCGCCGGGGTGCCAGGATGTCAGGACGCCAAGGGGCCCCGCCCGGTGAGGGCGGGGGCCGGGGCGTACGGACCTTGGGGTGGCTCAGGCCTCCGTGAGGGCTGCTGCCGTGCCCGGGGCGGTGTCGCCGGCGGGCTCAACCTGTACGGCGGGCTTCTCCTGTACGGCGGGCTCCTTGAGCGCGGGCCAGCGGATCCGGGTGGCGCAGAGCGAGACGATCACCGCCGACGCGGCGACCGCTCCCATGCCCCAGGTCAGGCTGGTGGCGCTGGCGATGAAGCCGATCACGGCCGGGCCGGCCAGCAGGCCGGTGGTGCCCATGGCGGCGACCAGCGAGAGCGCGTCGGAGCCCTGCCGGGCCGCGGCCACGTACACGCAGGGGGTCACGGCGGCGACGCCCACGCCGACGAAGGCGAAGCCGATGAGCGTCGGCACCAGGCCGCCGACCAGCAGGGCGAGCGCCAGGCCGGCCCCGGCCAGCACGCTGCCCACCCGGACGATCAGGCCGTCGCCGATGCGGCTGCGCCAGCCGTCGGCGAAGATCCGGGCCAGCACCATCATCACCGAGACGACCGCGATGCCCATCGGCGCCAGCGACGGCGCGGCGTGCACGACGTCCTTGATGTAGAGCGCCGACCAGTCGTTCATCGCACCCTCGGTGACGGTGCCGAACACCATGGCGAGGCCCATCCAGATCGTCACCCGGGAGGGGAGGGAGAGCTTGCGGCGCTTCTCCGTCGCGGGCTCGTCCGGGGCGGTCTCCTCGGCGGGTCGGTCCTCCCGGAGCAGCCCCGGCTGGGCGAGGCCGAGCACCAGGACGAGCAGCGCGGTCGCCACGCCGAAGTGGACGGCGAGGGTGGTGGTGAAGGCGTTGATGCCGGAGGCGAGCAGTGCGGCCAGCAGCGAGCCGCCGCTGAACGTCGCGTGCAGCCGGGACATCGCGGTCCGCTCGTACCTGACCTCCAGCGCCGCGCCCTGCGCGTTCATCGCGACGTTCAGGCAGCCGACGGCGACGCCGTCACAGAACACGACCAGCAGCGTGACCGGGTAGTTCGGCACCACGGAGAGGGCGAGCAGGACGGCGCCCAGCGCGAGCGCCGAGACGGACGCCAGCACGCGCGAGCCCAGCCGCTTCATCAGGACGGCGACGAGCGGGAAGGAGGCGGCGGCGCCGATGCCGCAGACCATCAGCAGCAGGCCGATCTCGGCTTCGCTCAGGTCGAGCCGGGTGCGGAGCGCGGGGAGGCGCGAGACCCAGGTCGCGTACTGGAAGCCGAGGAAGAGGAACAGTGCCGCGATGGCCAGTTGTGCCCGGCGGTAGTCATCGCGAACGCGGAACATGTGCATCAGCCCACTTCGACTCTCGATGGTGACCCGGCCAGCGGGTCGGTGGTGTGCGGGGTGGCTCCGGCGCCTGCCCCGGTCCCGGCCCCTGCCGCGACGGTGATGGTGGTGGCGGCCGGGACGGGCTGCAGGGGTGACAGGGCCATCGACATGTAGAGCGCGCGGTCGCCGTAGCTCGCCGGGAGCGCGACCTCGGGACTGGCCCGGTAGCCGAGCGGGGCCCAGAGGACCTCGCTGCCGCGGACGGCCACCAGCGAGATGGTGGCGTACCCCCGGGCCCGTGCGGTCTCGGCGAGGTGGTTGAGCATCAGCGGCGCCAGCCCGCGGCCGCGCAGCTCCTCGGAGATGACGAGGTCGTGCGCGTGCATGTTCGCCTGGCTGCCGACCGGCCCGGTGGGCAGGCCGCCGGATGCCTCTGCCGGGCCGCCGGATGCCTCCGCCAGGTCGCCGGACGCCTCCGCCAGGCTCAGGTCCGGGCACCGGAACAGCGGGTACGGCAGGGCGAGCAGGTAGCCGCCGAACCGGCCCCGGTACTCCAGGGCGAAGCAGGAGCCGGGCGAGGCGCGGCCCCGGGACTCCAGGGCGGCCCGGCCCTCGGACAGGCCGCTCGCGGCGTAGGCGCGCTCCTCCAGCGCGACCACGCCGTCCCAGTCGCCGGCGGCCAGCCGGCGGATGCGGATGTCGTCGGACATCTACTCGGAACCTCCCGTTGAGACGTCGCCACCGCGGATGCAGGTGTACGGAAGCGGCTGGAAGCCGTTGAAGCCCTGGGTCATGTAGGCGGTGGCGTACGCACCGCAGGAGAAGATCCAGACCGGGTCCCCCGAGGCGGCGGCGAGCGGCACCCGGACCAGGCCGTCCTCGTGGGCGTACGCGTCGTCGCTGTCGCAGGTCGGGCCCGCGACGACGGCGGGCACGTCCTGGCCGGCCTGGCTGTCCTGGCCGGCCCCGCCGAGATCGCCGGGCTCGCCGGCCCAGCCGTTCGCTCCGGAGGCGTGGGTGGGGAACTCCAGCCGGTACTGCAACTCGTCCATCTCGTACAGGCCGTTGAACTTGCCGCAGCTCAGGTAGAGCCAGTGCTGCCGCTCGCCGGAGAGCTGCTGCCGCGCCGACAGGCGGGAGACGTGGGCCCGGATGGCACCGTGGTCGGCGACCAGGTGGCGGCCGGGTTCCATCAGGAACTCCAGTGGCGAGGCCGACACCTCCCGGAGGCGCTGCATGCCCTCCCGGATCACGGCGAACATCTTGTCCACCGGCGGGTCGAGTACCCGCCCCCGCTTGTCGAGGACGCCGAGGGCGGGCAGGCCGCCGCCGAGGTTGACGTGGTCCAGCAGGATGCCCCGGCCGTTCAACATCTCGACCAGGGCGATTAGTTCGTCCAGCGCACTCTGCCAGGCCCCGGAGGTCATCTGCTGCGAACCGACGTGGACGGAGAGGCCGGACGGCGTCAGCCCCGCCGCCCGCGCCGCCTCCAGGACCAGGACGGCGTCCTCGGGCGAGCAGCCGAACTTCCGGCTGAGGCCCCAGAGTGCCCCCTCCCCGGTGGTAGCGAGCCGGCAGAACACCCGGGCGCCCGGGGCGTGGACGGCCAGCGCCGCGACGTCCGCCAGGCTGTCCGTCGCGAAGTCGCGGACGCCGAGCCGGTACGCCTCGGCGATGTTCCGGTCGGACTTGATGGTGTTGCCATAGTGGATCCGCCCGACCGGGACGCCGGCCCGCAGCGCCTGCCCGATCTCGTACGGGCTGGCGGCGTCGCAGCCGGCGCCCGACCGGGCCAGGGTGGCGAGCACCTCGTCGACCGGGCACGCCTTCATGGCGAACCGGACGGTGATGCCGGGCAGTTCGCGCAGCAGCGCCGCGTACTGGCCCGCGATGCCGTCGAGGTCGTAGACGATCCGGTCGTCGGTGGCCGCGGCCAGGGCGGCGCGCAGGGTGGCACTGCCGAGGGGTCTCTTCTGATGCATCGTCAACAACTCCAGCACCCCCGGCTACCGGGCCGGCCGGTCGAGGCCGATGGCCCGGCTCGCCCGCACCAGCGGGCCCCAGGCCTCGATCAGCCGGGCGAAGGACTCGGCGTCGGCCTGCGCCTCGTCCAGCAGCTGCTCGCGCCTGGGGGCCAGATGGTCGGCGAACTCGGCATACTTGCCGCCCAGTTGCCGGTAGCAGCAGTCGAGCACGGCGAGCCGGCGGTGGTTCTCGGCGCGGTCGGTGCCGATGCTGCGGCGGACCGAGTCGAGGATCGCGTCGACGCGGATGTGGTGCTCCTCGTCGAGCAGGGCGTCGAGCGCCTCCTCCATGTCGACGTAGACCGGGTAGAGGTAGAGCATGGACAGCAGGAACTTGGTGAACCGCACCTGGTAGGCGGTGAATCCGAAGCCGGTCCGCCGTTCCGGGGTGTAGTGGTTCACGATGTTGCGGTTGTGGACGACGCCGGGGAGTGTCGCGTCGCGGACCACGTGGAGGAGGAAGTAGTCGCTGCCGATGGTGTCGGTCGCGGGCGGCAGCGGGACGCGCTCGTACACCTCGTGGTCGAGGCCGAGGTTGCACATGTCCACCCGCCAGATGTCGGGGAGGTCCAGCACCGACCGGTCGGCGGTGAACGGCTCGGTGCCGGCGCCGACGAACGAGTCGTCCACCAGCTCCCGCTTCTCCTCCTCCGACGCCCCGGCCGGGGCCCAGAGGCCCACCACCTCGTAGTAGAGGGCCGGATCCAGCTCCCTGATCTCGCCGATGTCGACGGAGAGTTCACCGATGAAGGAGCTGCCCACCATGGCCACCGGCTTTTCGGCGTGCGCCGGGTCGAGCGCGTTGTGGGTGACGCCGGATATCGCGTCGGCGGCCCGCTTGCCGAGCGAGAGCAGCTCGTGGTGGATCGGGAACACCGGCTTGCCGTCGCGGAGTTGGTAGGTGCTGTCAGAGTCCCGGCGGTGGACGGAGGTGCAGCCGAGGGCGGCGGCGAGCAGGAACGCCCGGTTGGTGCAGGCGCCGTAGGAGACGGCGTCGGGGAGCATCAGGCCGAGGACGGTGTCCGGTTCGGTGACGCCGGAGCGGTGGATCACCGCCCGCAGGAACGCGCGCTGGCGGGCTTCGTCGAGGTGGTGCACGATCACGTTCGGCGCCGCGGGCAGCGCGGCGGCCGCCTTGGCGTGCACGGCGAACGTCGGCTCGTCCGAGGAGTCCAGGACCAGCAGGTGGACCTCGACGCCGAACTGCTCGGCCGCGTACGCCGCCTCCTCGCCGATCGCCGAAATGGTGTCGGCACAGGGCCGGTTGGTGGGAAGGGTCAGGCAGATCCTGTGCATGCCGGTTCTCCGGTTCACCCTTCGGCGTCCTGCGTCTCGGTCTGCTGGGGGACCTGGTCGGTGGCGGGCTTCTGGTCCTGCTCGTGCCAGGGGTCGAGGCCGAGCAGCTTGGCGCCGAGGCCGTTCAGCTCCGCGCGGCCGTATCGCAGCGACTCGTGCCGGCGCGCGTCCCCGACGAGCGTCTTGTTCCAGGTCGGCGTGGAGAGGTCGCGCCAGGACTCGATCCGCGAGCGCTTCAGCTCCTCGTGCTCCTCCAGCGCCGGCATCATCGACAGGTACTGGACCGCGCGGACGCCGCTCGCCGAGGTGTTCCGGGCCACGCCGTGGGCCAGCATGCCGTTCCAGATCAGCAGGTCGCCGGCGCTCAGCTCGGGCCGGACCACCGGGAACTCGGCACGGTCGACGGCGGGCCGGATCGGGTCCCGGCCGGCCGGCTGGGCGGCCTGCCACTGGTTGAACTGCCGGAACAGCTCCGGGTTGCACTGGAAGCCGCCGTGGTCGGGCCGGGTGTCGTTGAGCGCGATGATGCCCTGGACGCGCTGCGGCAGCATGCCCTGGGTGGTGTCGACGTCCCAGTGCAGCTCGATGTCGAAGCCCTCGTCGGTCGGCTCGATCAGCGCGCGGTCACGGTTCTTCACGTTCGGCGGGTTGAGGTTGAGCCGGTCCAGCGTGACCCACAGCTCCTCGCAGTCCCAGACGTCGACGAACGCGTCGTAGACCCGCTGCGCCTGGCGGCTGTCCCAGAGCAACTGGTGCTGGTACGCCTCCACGAAGCCGTAGACGTGCAGGTGCTGGTCCAGCTCGTCACGGAACTCCCGCTCCTCGTACCAGGTTTCCGGCCGCTCCGGGTCGAGCCCCTGGAAGTCCCAGGCGAAGTCCAGCAGGCGCTCGGCGGCCTCGGCGGGGATCGCCTCCTTCACGACCACGTAGCCGTAGGTCTGCCAGAAGTCGAAGTCCGCCTCGGACAGCACGCGCAGTGGCCGGGACTTCTCGATGTCCTTCAGCGGCGTCCGGGCGAGGTAGGCCTCGCCGTCGTTGCTGAAGTACGGACGGTCCGACGCGGCCCGGTAGAGATATCCGTCAGGGGTCGGCATGCAATCACTCCAAGGATCGGAATACTTCGTGCGGCCAGGCGTGAACTGCGGCCTGGCGGTGGGTTCGTGGCGGTCGCGTCCGGCCGGGCGCGCGCGGGAGTGTGGGCGTGTGGCCGCATGGGCGTGCGGGAATGTGGGCGTGTGGGCGTGTGGTGGTGTCGAGGGGCGCCATGGACCGGCGTGTGTGCGGACGGGGGCCGGCGCTTGCGGATCCGATGTGGCGTTCGAAGGAGGAGCGGCGGTACCGGCCGGTGGGCGCGAACGGACCGGCGTGAAGGGGTACTGGGGGAGGTCGGGTCGAGGCCGGGCTGAGGCCGGGCGGCCGGGCCCGCCGTCCGTGGGTCGGGGCGTGACGGCCCGGGCAGGGCTGCCGGGCCGTCAGGGAGGGTTGCGGTGCGCGCGGTTCCCGGGCGGGTTCTCACGGTCACGCCGTGGCTGGGGGCGCTGTTGCTGTTGCAGGTGCCGTTGCAGGTGCTGCTGCGTCGCTGCGCGTGCTGCGGTCGCCCGCGGAGACAGGGTCGGGGTTCCTTCCTCCTTCTGGTGCTGGGCGCCCCTCGCGGGTCGTTGACACCGCCTGCGGACATGCGGAGTCGTGGGCCAACTCGCCTGTCCGGCAGGGCGTCTCGCCAGGACTTTCCGCCTCGTCGAACGTGCTTTCCCCTACGGTGGACTAGACCAACTTGCGGTGTCAACCCTTGTTCCGGGGGAGCCGGATGGTGCTGCTGTGACCACCCGGACCGGCAGTGACCTGTGCCGGAGCCGCGGCGATGGAGAAGGCCCGGGCGGCGGATGGCGACGCCTGCCCGAAAGGGCGATGCGAGTTGCCCTTTCGGGCAACACGGCCACTCCGGGGCGTGGCGGACCGGCGGGCGGCCTGCGGCTGAGCCGCGAACTCCGCGTCCCCGGGCCGGTCCGGGCACGCGAGGCGTCCTCCAACGGGTACTCGGGCGCGAGTTCGGGTGATCCTATGATCCTGTTGTGCGGCGCCGGACGGCGGCGCCCGAGGGGGTGGGGGTCGTGGTCCTTCTGTTGATCATCCTGGCCGGGCCGGTCGTCGCCTTCGGACTCGGCGGATACGGCTGCGCCACCCTGGCCCGCCGCCGCGACGGCCGACCTCGGACCGTTCGCGGCCTCGCCGCCCTCGCGGGCGCCGGCGCCGTCGCCATGTATGTCTGGGGTGCGCTGCACGTCGGCCTCGCCGTCCTGGAGGGCGAGGACGGCGGAACGGACTCCTCCCCGATCCGGCCCTGCCGGGCGGCCGGGATGGAGAAGGCCGTCGAGGTCGACGGCTACGAAGTCGACTACCTGCCGATCGACTTCGTCTGCCACGTCCCCGGGGGTCGCAGCTACGCCGTCGACACCGTCCCCGGCTACGTCACCCCGGTCGTGCTCGCACTGGGGCTTACCTCCGCCGCCCTGCCCCTGGCCGCTGCCTACGAGGCGGAGTACCGTGCCAGGCGGGCGCGCAACGGCGCCGTGCCCGACCCCGTCGGCACGGCGTCCGACGGGGAGTCGCGCAGCGTGTAGTGGGGTGAACCGGTGGCTACCGTCCTGATGCCTCGGGGCTGGAGATGGGCCACACCCGTGTGAAGGCCGGCGCCCTCGTCCACTGCATGTACGGGCGCCCGGAGCCCCATGGCTCGGGGGCGGGAGCCCGGGCTGCCGCTTACTCCAGCCGTAGATCGTGATCACGGATGGGAAGGTCAGGCCCGGGACGTTCCGAGGAACCGCAGCACGGCCAGGACGCGGCGGTGGTCCGCGTCGACCACGGGCAGGTCAAGCTTGGCGAAGATGTTGTTGATGTGCTTCGCCACGGCGCTCTCGCTGACCACCAGCGCCTGCGCGATGCCGGCATTGGAGCGCCCCTCGGCCATCAGGCCGAGCACCTCCCGTTCGCGGGGGGTCAGCCGCGCGAGCGGGTCGCTGTCGCGCCGCAGCAGCAACTGGGCGACGACCTGCGGGTCCAGGGCCGTGCCCCCGTCCGCCACTCGCCGGACCGCCGCCACGAAGTCGGCGACATCGGCAACCCGCTGCTTGAGCAGGTAGCCCACACCGCTGGTGTTCGCAGACAGCAGGTCAGCCGCGTACCGCTCCTCCACGTACTGCGAAAGCAGCACCACCGGCGTCCCCGGCCAGCGCCGACGGATCTCCATCGCCGCCCGCACCCCCTCGTCGGTGAAGCCGGGCGGCATCCGGACGTCGATCAAGGCGAGTTCGGGCCGGTGCTCCGCCACTGCCGCCAACAGCCCCTCCGCGTCGCCGGCTTCCGCGGCGACCTGGAACCCGGCCATCTCCAGCACCTTGATCAGGCCAACCCGCAACAACACCGAATCCTCGGCGATCACCGCGCGCATGGCAGCTCCGCGGTGATGGTGGTGGGCCCGCCAACGGGGCTGCTGACGTGGAAGGCCCCGTCGAGGGAGCCGACCCGCTTGGCCAGCCCGGTCAGCCCCGTGCCGGCGGCGGCGTCGGCACCGCCCAGCCCGTCGTCGGTAACGCGCACTCGCAGCACCTCGCCGACCTGACGGACTATCACCTCTGCACGCATCGCGTTGGCGTGCTTCGTCGCATTGGTCAGCGCCTCAGAGATCACGAAGTACGCGACCGACTCCACGCTGGGCGCCACCCGCTCCTCCAGATTGACCCGCAGCCGCACCGGCAGGGGCGTGCGGGCAGCCAGCCCGGACAACGCCGCGTCCAGACCTCGGTCTTCGAGCACGGCCGGGTGCAGCCCCCGCACCAGGTCATTGAGTTCGGCGATCGCCTCCTTCGCCTCCAGGTGCGCTCTCGCGATCACCTCGCGGGCATCACTCGGCAGGTCCGGGCGGGTGGCAATGGCCAGACCCAGGTTGACCGCGAGAGACACCAACCGCTGCTGGGTGCCGTCGTGCAGGTCGCGCTCGATCCGGCGGCGCTCCGCGTCGACGGCCTCGATCAAGTCGGTCCGGCTCACGGCCAGCTGATCGACCCGCTCCTGGAGCCGCTGCGTCTGGCTGGGCCCGAGCAGGCCCAACGCCAGCCGCGCCTCGGCCCGGGCTACTGCCCGCGCGGTCCAGGGCAGGGCGCACAGGAGGAGGAGTCCAGCCCCTGTGTACGCCGGCAGCTGGGTCAGGTAGCCGAACCAGTCCTGGCGGATTCCGGTTGGCAGCGCCCATGACCAGGTGTAGGCGATGACGCCCGCCAGGCACGCCGCTGCCACCGCGAGCACCAGCAGCTCCAGCAGCGCGAGCAGCGGGCCCAGCAGGAGGTGGTAGCCGATCTTGCGCCAAGGCCGCGCCGCCGCGAGCCGCCGGGCGGTCGAGGCCCACGTCCATTGTTCCGGCGCGGTGGGGGTGAGCCGGGGGACGTCCACACCGATGAGCACCCGGTAGCGAGCCCGCTGAACGGCCGTCAGCACCGGGGTGCCGAGCAGGACCAGGGCGGCCGACACGGAAACCGTAAGGAGCCAGTTCCCCGTCTTGGCGGTAGTCGCCGCCGCCCAGGCCCACACGGGCACCAGCGCCAGGTGCGGCAGCACACCAGCGACAAGAAAGCCGGTGTCCCGCCGCGCCCGGAGGACCGTGCGTCTCAGTCCAGCTGGAATCGTCATGGCACGACGCTAGGGCACCGCAGGAGGACGGTGCCATGAAACCTGTACCCGATCTCATGGTGAACCTAGTACCAGCTGTAGATCTTGATCTCGGCCTGTGGGCGGACAGCATCTCGGGTCGGTAGGTCGACTTCTGCTGGCCGCTGGCAGGTAACCGGGCCCGGTGGAACAGGCACTATGCCCCGGTGCGAACGCGGCGGTGATCAGCGCCAGTTCGCCTCCCGCAACGAACTGGCCGCGGCCATCGACACCTTCGTCTTGGCCTACGACGAACACGACGCCAAGCCCTACCGCCGGACCTACGACGGCAGCCCACTCAAAGCCGCATGAACCCCCGAAGGATCAACGCGGCGCTGCACTAGGACTGGAAGGCTACTTCCGGATTGTTCGGCGAGGGGCCGTCCAGCAGCGGACTGTGGATCCCCTTCAGCGTCTGGTCGAAGAACGCCGTCACGTACTCGCGGGTGATCACCACCCCGCGTTCCGGGGAGAGGGGCCCCGTCGGGAACCCGGCCTGCTCCTGAAGCACGTCCAGGTCGGAGAAGCTGAAGTGGTCGGCGCCGGCGACCGTCAGCCACTTCTTGTAGCCGCCGAGGGCGGCCCAGGCCCGCCCCACGATGCTGTCGCCGCTGCCGGGCGTGTGGCCGTCGCTACCCAGCATGAGGAAGGGCCGGTTGATCTGGCCGGGCATCGGGACCGGGTGGAAGGTGCCGTCCATGTCCACTCCGGCCCGTACTCGCGGGTCGGCGATCATCGTGGCGGCCGCCGCCGCTCCGCCGAGGGAGTGTCCGGCCATGCCGATCTCGTGCTTGTCGATGAGGTGTGCCAGGCGCCACGCGGTGTTGCCGTGCGTCAACTGGTCGATCACGAAGGACACGTCCCGCCCGCGGCTGACAGCTTCGGCGTCGAAGTCGATCGTTTCCGGGTGGTCGCAGATCGCGCACGGCGGCGTCTGGCCGTTCGCCAGCGTCTCGCCGCTGTCCTCGTAGGTGTGGCCGACGAGCGCGACGACGTAGCCGTGACTGGCCAGGTCGGTCGCGAGCGAGGTGAGCATCATGCGCGGGTTCTCGGACGCGGCTGAGAGGACCACCAGCGGATGCTTGCCGCGTTGCGGCCGCGCGCCGTCGAAGGCGTGAGTGGTGACGCTGGAAAGGGTCTGCGGGGTGACGCCGTAGCTCGCCGGCATCTTCCGGCGCTCGGTGATTCCGGCTGCCTCGGCGACGGTCATGTAAGGGGCCGGAGTCCCGGTCCCGGGGACGGCGGGGTAGACCATCGTGACGGTCAGTTGGCGGGGGCCGGACGACGGCACCCACGGGTCGAGGCGGCTCGTGTCGGTGAGGTGGATGATGTCCTCGCCGGCGGCGTAGGGGCCGGTCGGCGCGGGGAGCGTGCCGTGGAAGGACGGCGTGGGCGCGGTGGCCGTGGCCGTGGCCGGTGCGGTGTCGAACGCGTGCGTGGCCACCGGTGTGGCCGACGGTGTGGTCGTGGCGGCGAACCCGGCGCCGGTTCCGGTGATGAGGGCGGCGAGCGTCAGCACCGCGACAGCGCTGATACGGCGATTGCGTTTCATGGGATCGACGCTAGGACACCTCGACGGGGGTCTGCCATGAGCCTGGCATCCGAATCCATGGTGGCACCAGTGCCACCGTTGCTGATTCTGTAGTCGGACAAGAGAGGCGCGTCGACGATGCCGTTCTCCTGGGTGAAGGCGGCGATGAGGGACTCAGGCGATGTTGTTGACCGCTGCCCACCCAGCCCCTGCCCAGCCCTCATGTCCACCCCCGGTGACGCCGACCCCGCCTACGTGCTCACGCAGAGATTCGCCCAACAGTGCGTCAGTTCGGGGCTGGGAAGAGGGATTCCTGGGTGGCCTGGTAGCGGTAGGACTCGGTGCCGGTCTGGATCAGGGTGCAGCGGAAGGTGATCCGGTCGGCGATGGCCGCGCAGAGGCGGGCGTCGCCGAAGGTCTTGCGACGCCGCCCTCAGGGGAGACGGTCTGCACAGGGACAGCTAGTACTCCAGCAGGACTTCGACGTTTTGCCTGATCAGAAGGCTGCGCGGTGAGTGTAGTGGGCTGATGCCCGTCAGGGGCGGTCTTCCTGGGACCGCCCCTCGATCGTGTGCAGCGAGCAATGCTCAAGACCTGTGGATCGACGACGGGAGGAGCGCGGCAGGCGTACCTTCCCGGTTGATCCTGTGATGGTCACCGAGTAGGCCCGCGT
>NZ_JBVJCO010000009.1:151805-236393 GCF_055588525.1 Kitasatospora sp. NPDC041988 | reverse complement strand
TGTCTGGGAGGGCGAAGAGGGGAGTGTTTGGGGGGGTGAGGTGTGAGAAAGTGACGGGGTGTTGCGGTGGGTAGCCCCACAACCCCCCCCCCCCCCCCCCGTGGGGTCCCCCCCCCCCCCCCCCCCCCCCCCCCCCCGGGACCGCCCCCACTCCCCCACCACATGGAGAGGACCCGCGCCGACATGCGGCTCTACCTGCTCGCCCTCAACCCCACCGACTCGGTCACCCAGGGGTTCCTGCCGGCCGCCGCCCGGCTCGGGCTCGACGTCACGGTGCTGACCGACCATGCCGGACCCCATCAACGCGCCTACGCCGACCTGGAGTTCGCGCCCGAGGTGGTGGAGTGCGAGGTCCGGGACTTCCGTGAGGTGATCGGACTGATCTCCCGGCACCACACCGCCGGGGCCGTCGCCGGCCGAGCAGCCCGAGCCGCCCAGGCCGTCACCGAAGCCGGGGACGGCGCCGACCACGCCACGGGTGTGCCGTTCGCGGTGTTCAGCAACAGCGACCACCTCCAGACCCAGACCGCCCTCGTCGCCGGGTACTTCGGGCGCCCTGCCAAGGACTGGAAGGCCGCGCTGCGGGCCAAGAACAAGGGCGAGCTGCGCCGCCACCTCGCCGCCGCCGGCGTGGACACCGTCCGCTCGGCCGAGCTCGACCCCGGGCAGGACCCATCCGTACTGCGGGAGTCGGACCTCCCCTACCCGGTCGTGGTGAAGCCGCGCGAGGGCGTCGCCAGCGAGGACGTCTCGCTGGTCGCCGACGCCGACGAGCTGGTGCTGCGCTGCAAGGAGATCCAGCACCGACGGCCGGGCGCCGCGCTGGTCGTCGAGGAGTTCCTGAACGGGCAGCTGTGCACCCTGGAGACGCTCGGCGACGGACGGCGCCGCCACGTCCTCGGCGGTTTCCGGACCAGGCTCTCCCCGCCCCCGCACTTCATCGAGGAGGTGCTGGAGTTCGTCCCCGTCCACCCGGCCGCGGTGGTCGACCAGGTGCTCGCCCAGCTCGACGCGATCGGCGTCGGACTCGGTGCCTGCCATACCGAGTTCGTCGTCCAGCCGGACGGCCGGGTCCGGATCATCGAGGTCAACTACCGTGCCATCGGCGATCAGTGCGACCTCATGCTCGCCGAGGTCCTCGGCATCCCGCTGTTCGAGCACATCCTCGCCGCCCACCTCGGCCGCGAACTGCCCGCCGACCTCGCCGAACTCTGCGCCGCCACCCCGCTGCGCGCCCGCAACGAGGTGGTCTGCGCCGACCGGGCCGGCACCCTCACCGCCGCCCCCGGACCGTACGACGAGGAGCGCGACGGCGTCCGGCTCGTCTACCGGCCGCTGCGCCCGCTCGGCGAACGGCACGAGCACTACCGCACCAACCGGGACTACCTGGGCGTGATCTGGGCCGTCGGCCCCGAGCAGACCGCCGTGGACGCCGCCGTCGCCGGCTTCGTCGCGGCCAACCGCTGGGAGATCACGCCGTGAGCACTCCTTCCGCCAGAACACCTCACACGGGGGCCTCCGGAGCTCCTGCCACACCCGGGGCCTCCGGAGCCGCTGCCGTGTCCGACGCCCTGGTCCTCCGGGTGCTCTCCGCCCTGCTGCGCGAGGACGTGCTCGGGCTGCGTACCCGCAGCACCGCCGAGGACCGTTCGGACGGCCGCTGGCTCGTCCTCGCAGACGCCCGCCTCGCACTGCCCGTCGCCGAAGACGGCTTCCAGAGCGAGTACGCGGCCCGGCTGCCGCTACTGGAGCTGGACGGCGCCCGGCTCGACGGACTGGACTCCATCGTGACCGCCCTGGCCGGCCTCGCCGAGACGCAGGACCGGCCCGGCTGGGCGGCCTTCGCCGAGGAGTGCCGGCAGACCCTCGCCACCATGGAGCTGCACGACCGCGCCCAGGCCGGGGTGCACGTCACGCTCACCGACCTGTACGGCACGGACCCGGCACACTGGACCGGCCCCACCGCCGCCCTCGGCCACGACACCCTCGCCGCCTACCTCGACCACCCGGTCTACCCGACCGCGCGCGGCCGTTCCGGCCTCACCGACACGCAACTCCGCTCCTACGCGCCGGAGTTCCACCCGGCCTTCGAACTGCGCTGGCTGGCCGTCCCCGCCGGGGACGTCAGAACGCACGGCGGCCGGCCGCTGCCCAGCTGGTGGCCCACCCCGAGCCGCCTCGGACTCGACCTCCCGGGCGGCGACGCCGCCTGGGCCACCCTGCCGGTCCACCCGCTCACCGTCGGCGAACCGCTGGCCGAGGCGCTTGACGCCTCAGGCCTGGCGGGCCGCGCCGTCCTCGCCGACCGGCCGTACCTGACCGTGCTGCCCACCCTCTCCATGCGGACCGTGGCCGTCGCCGACGACCCCGTCCACCACCTCAAACTCCCGCTCGCCACCGCCACCCTGGGCCGGCTCAACCGCCGCACCATCAAGCCCGGCACGCTGCTCGACGGCGCCGCCGGCCAGCGGCTGATCGAGGCCGTACTGGAGCGCGAACCGCGCTTCGCCGGCCGGATCCTGCACGCCGACGAGCAGAGCTGGGCACACGCCGGACACGAGCTGCTCGCCGTGCTGCTCCGCCGCTACCCCGCGCACCTCGACGGATCCGTCACGGTGCCGCTGGCCGCCCTGCTGGCCCCGGCCCCCGGCGGGCGACTGGTGATCGACCACCTCGCCGACCGCTTCCACGGCGGCGACCCCGTCGCCCTCTTCGACGCCCTGCTGGAGCTGCTACTCGACTGGCAGACCACCCTCTTCGGCTACGGCATCGCGCTGGAGTCCCACCAGCAGAACACCTCGCTGGTCCTGGACGGGGACGGCGGCCTGCGCCTGCTCTACAAGGACGACGACGGGCCGCGCGTCCACACCGCCCGGCTCGCCGCCACGCTCGGCGAACTCGCCTCCGGGCACGATGAGTTCGACGACGCCAGGATCTTCGGCGACGACGACCGGCCGCTGACCGACCTCTTCACCACCATCACCGGCCACCTCTGCACCGGTGCCCTCGCCTTCGGCCTGGCCGCGCACGGCCGCGGCGAACTCGCCGACCTGCTGGCCCTGTTGCGCAAGCGACTGGCCGAGGCCGTCGACCGGATCGGGCCGGCCGGGGAACCCCTGCGCACCGCGCTGCTGGACGCCGAACGGCTGCCGGTCAAGGCCATGGTCACGGCCGGAACCCTGCTCACGAAGCAGCGCTCGGGCGCCGCGGACATCAACAAGCACTACACCGACGGCCCCAACTACCTGCTGCCGCCCGTCCCTTCCCCGCAGGGAAGTCTCCGATGACGGTCGAAGCGCTGGTCCCACACTCCGGGAGCGGCACCGCCCGCACCGACGGGCTCGGCCGGCGCCAGGTGCACGCGGTGGCCGCCTGCTACTTCGTCGCCTCCTTCGCCGCACTCGGCCTGCCGCCGTACCTGACCGCCATCCTGCCCGCGCTCGGCGACCCGCAGGGCCGGTGGGCCGGCGTGCTCTACATCGTGCCGACGGTGTTCAGCGGCCTCGGCGCCCCGCTCTGGGGGCGGCTCGCCGACCGGTTCGGCCGCAAGCGGCTGCTGCTCCGTGCCCAACTCGGGCTCACCGTCTCGTTCCTGCTGGCCGGCGCCGCCGAGAGCCTGCCGGCCTTCACCCTCGCCCTCGTCCTCCAGGGCTTCCTCGGCGGCACCTTCGCCGCCACCAACGGCTACCTCGCCGCCGCGCTCGACGGTTCGCGGCTGTCCCGGGCGCTCACCCTGATGCAGGGCAGCGCGCGGGCCGCGCTGGTCGCCGCGCCGATCCTGGTCGGCGCGCTGTCACCGTGGATCGACCCGCACCGGCAGTACCTGCTGATGGCCGCCCTGCCGCTGGCCGCCGCCGTACTGCTCTCCCTGCTGCCGGAACCGGCGCGGCCGGCCCGGGCGGGCGAGGAGGACGACCCGTCCGGCGACGGGCCGCCCGCCGCCGGCACCGAGCCGGCCGGGCGGGCACCGCTCTCCGTGCTCTACACCTTCGAGTTCGCCTTCGTCTTCGCGACCGTGATCTCCTTCCCGTACCTGATATCCCTGGCGCAGGAGCGGCTGCCCGGGGTCTCCGGCACCACCACCGGCCTCCTGTTCGCCCTGCCCCACCTGTGCTACCTGGCGTTCGCCGCCCGCACCCACACCGCCTTCCTCACCCGCCCGCACACCGGCATCGCGCTCGGCTTCGGCTTCGTCGCGCTGGGCCTGGCCGGGCACGCCGTCGCCCACTCGCTGGCGGCCTTCGTCGCCGTCCGGCTGCTGCTCGGCGCCGGGCTCACGCTCGGCCTGGTCTGCCTCTCGGTGCTGGCCGCCGAGGCCGCCCGCGGCCGGGCACCGGGCCGGATGTTCGGCACCCTCGAATTCATCTCCAAGGGCGGCGCCGTGGCCGCCGGCGCCGTCGCGGCGCTGGCCAACGGCCGGTTCGGCGCCGCCTCCCCCGTGCTGGCCGGCACCGCCGCCGCACTGCTGGCCGCCGTCGCGGCCGCCCTGCTCGCCGTTCCGTCCCGCAAGCGTTGGAGTCACCGATGACCCACGAACTGCCCACCGCGGACCACGCGGTGGCCCACACCCTGCTCAACTGCCTCCTGCGCGAGGTCTCCGCACCCGAACACCAGACCGCCGTCACCGATGGCCGCCTGCTGCTCCGCCTCCCCCGGCGCGGCGCCCTGCTCCGGATCGCGCTGCGCCGCACCTCGCTGCTCGGCGCACACCGCTTCACCGGCCCGGTGGAGGAGGAACAGACCGACGGCTGGGCCGAGTTGGACTGGCAGACGCTGGCCGGGTACGTCCGGGACGAACTGGAGCTGCGCACCGGCACGGTGAACGAGGAGTTCCTCGACCAGTTGACGTCGAGTCACGAGGTGGTCCGGAACGGGCTGGAGGGCCGCCCAGCGCCGGGCCTGGACCGCTACCTGGAGTCCGAGCAGGCCCTGCTCTTCGGCCACCGGTTCCACCCCGCGCCCAAGTCCCGCTCCGCCGAGCACGGCGACTGGCAGTCGTACGCGCCGGAGTCGCGGGCGGCGTTCCGGCTGCGGTACCTGGCCGTCCGAGAGGAGCTGATCGCCGAGGCCTCGGCGGACCGGGCGGCCACCGGACTCCTCGACGGGCTGCTGGACGGCCTGCTCGACGGCGAGCGTGAGGTGCCGGCCGGCTACCGGCTGCTGCCCGCCCACCCCTGGCAGTACCAACTCGTGGCCGACCACCCGCTGTTGCAGGGTGCACTGGAGCGTGGCGACATCCTGGACCTCGGCCCCGGCGGCGCACCGTTCACCGCCACCGCCTCGGTCCGCACCCTGTACGGCGCGGGCGCGTTCCTGAAGTTCAGCCTCAACGTGCGAATCACCAACTGCCTGCGCAAGAACGCCGCCTACGAGCTGACCGGCGCCGTCGCCCTGACCCGACTGCTCGCCCCCGCGCTCGCCGACCTCGCCGAACGCTTCCCCGACGCCGCGATGCTGCGCGAACCGGCCTTCCGTACGCTGGCCCTGCCCGGCGCGGACGGCCGCCCGGATCGCGCACTCTACGAGGGGTTCGGCCTGATCGTCCGCGAGGGCTTCACGGACGTCCTGCGCCCCGGCGTCACCCCGCTGCTGGCCGCCGCCGTCGCCGACGAGCACCCGACCAGCTCCGCCCACATCTCCGCGCTGCTCGGCCCCGACACGGACGCGCAGGACGCCCTGGACTGGTGGACGGCCTATCTGCGACTGCTCGTCCCGCCGGTGCTCGCGGCCTACTTCGACCACGGCGTGGTCCTGGAACCGCATTTGCAGAACGTGCTGATCGGCGTGGACGCGGCCGGCCGGCCGGCCCAGGTGCTCTTCCGCGACCTGGAGGGCACCAAGCTCGTCCCCGATCGCAACGCCGCCCTGCTCGCCGCACTGCCGCCCGAGGTGGCCGGCCCGATGGCGTACGACGCCGAGCGCGGCTGGGACCGCGTGGTCTACTGCCTGCTGGTCAACCACGTGGCCGAACTGCTGGCCGCCCTCGCCGACCTCCACCCGGACGCGGAGGGCGCGCTCTGGGAGGCCGTCCGGCGCGTCCTGGAGGAGTACGCCGCCGCGCACGGCCGCCCGCCCCGGCTGCGCGCCCTGCTCGCCGGAGTGCCGCTGCCCGCCAAGGCCAACCTGCTGACCCGCTGGGAGCGCCGCCCCGACCGCGAGGCCGGCTACGTCCGGCTGCCGTCCCCGCTCGCCCGCACCGTACTCGCGGAGGCCGCGCACCTGCCGGCGCGGGGCGTGCGGACGCCGGCCCCGCGGACCCCGGCCTGGAGCGCCCGATGACCGCCCCCGACCGTGTGGAGGAGACCCCGATGACCGATGCCGTCCGCCGGCACGTCGCCGCGCTGGCGCCGGACGCGCTGCCCGCCTTCGTGTACGACCTCGCGGCGCTGCGCGCGCACGCCGCCGCCGTCCGGGCCGCGCTGCCCGCGCGCGTCGAGCTGTACTACGCCGCCAAGGCCAACCCCGACGCGCCCGTGCTGACGGCGCTGCGGGGAGCTGTCGACGGCTACGAGGTCTCCAGCGGCGGCGAGTCGGCCCACGTCCGGGAGGCCGTGCCGGGCGCGCCGCTGGCCTTCGGAGGGCCCGGCAAGACGCCCGCCGAGATCGTGGCCGCCGTGGACGCCGGGGTGCACCGCTGGCACGTGGAGAGCGAGCAGGAGCTGCACCGGCTCGCCGCCGTACTAACCGACGACCGGCCGCGGGCCTCCGTGGACGTGCTGCTGCGGGTCAACCTCCCGGTGGGCACGGGCGCGTTGGACACGGTGGCGCTCGCGATGGGCGGCCGGCCGACCCCGTTCGGCCTGGACCCGGACCGCGCGGAGGCCTGCGCCCGCCTGCTGACCGATCCACTCGGCCCCTTCGCCCCGCTCCGCCGGCGGCTGCGGCTGCGCGGCGTGCACGCGCACCTGGCCAGTGGGCTGGCGGCGGCGGAGCAGCTGGCCCTCGCCGGGCAGATCGTCGGCTGGGCGGCCCGGCTGGCGCGGCGGCACGCGTTCACGCTGGACGAGGTCAATGTCGGCGGTGGCATGGCCGTCGACTACGACGACCCCGAGGCGCGCTTCGACTGGGTGGCGTTCGGCGAGGGCCTGGGCGAGCTGCTCGACCGGCACCCCGGCCTGACCCTGCGGATCGAACCGGGCCGCGCCCTGACCGCCTACTGCGGCTGGTACGCCACCGAGGTGCTGGATGTGAAGCAGAGCCACGGCGAGGACTTCGCGGTGGTCCGCGGCGGCACCCACCACCTGCGCACCCCGGCCACCCGCGGCCACGACCAGCCCTTCGCCGTGCTGCCGGTCGACGCCTGGCCGCACCCCTGGCCCCGCCCCGCGGTCACCACCGGCCGCGCCACTCTGGCAGGCCAGCTCTGCACCCCGAAGGACGTCCTGGCCCGCGCGTCGACGAGTGCGGAGGGCCTCCGGACCGCGGACCGGGTGCTCTTCGCGATGGCCGGCGCGTACGGCTGGAACATCTCGCACCACGACTTCCTGATGCACCCCCGGCCGGGGTTCCACTACCTGGGCGGGTGACGGAGGACGGCTGACGAGCAACAGATGGCGGGGACGACTTTCAGCTGACAGACTTTGACACCTGTCAGCCGAAAGTCGGCGTCCGGAAGCCGTCGCCCACCCCTGCCCGAGGGGCCGCCGCAGGTCACCACCGCACAAGCGTGCGAGAGTGGTAGCCAGCGAAGGGAGCGCGCACGTGCTGATGGACAGGGTGGCCGAGATCCTCGCCGAGGTGTCGGCCGAGGTGGTGGAGCCGCGGTTCCGGGCGCTGGCCGCCGGCGAGGTGATGGAGAAGGCCCCCGGTGAGGTGGTCACCATCGCCGACCGCGAGGCCGAGGTGATCATCGAGCGGCGGCTCCGCGAGCTGCTGCCCGTCCCGGTGGTCGGCGAGGAGGCCGTCGCCGCCGACCCCGGGCTCGCCCGGGCACTGCACTCCGAGCCGGCCGTCTGGCTGGTCGACCCGGTGGACGGGACGTCCAACTTCATCGCCGGCCGCCCCGAGTACGCCGTGATGGCCTCGCTGGTGCGCGCCGGTCAGACCGTCGCCGCCTGGATCTGGCAGCCCGCCACCGCCACCAGCTACACCGCCGAGCTCGGCTCCGGCGCCTGGCGCAACGGCCACCGGCTCACCCGGACACCCGCACCCGGCGAACCCGCCAAGTGGCGTGGCTCCATCAAGAGCCGCTTCCTGGCCCCGGACCGGCGCCGGCTGATGGAGGCCAGGGCCACGGCGTTCGGCGAGGTCACCCCCGGCCGGCACGCCGCCGGGATCGAGTACCCGGACCTCGCCGACGGCGCCGTCGACTTCATCCTCTACTGGCGCACCCTCCCCTGGGACCACGCCCCCGGATCGCTGCTGGTCACCGAGGCCGGCGGCGTCTCCGCCCGCCTGGACGGCAGCCCCTACCGGCCGGAGGCGCCGGGCGGCGAGGACGGCCTGCTGGTCGCCGCCGACCCGGAGAGCTGGGAGCGCACCCGCGACATCCTGCTCGGCCCGTAAGCCCCGGCAACCACCCCTCGCCCCACCCGGCCTCACCCGGCCCGACCCGGCCCCGGCGTCCGGCCTCACCGGAAGGCAGGTCCCACAGGTCGCACAGGTCGCACCTGTGCGACCTGCCTCACCAGCCGACAGGTCTCACCGGAGGCCCGGCCTCACCAGACGACCGGCAGCCGCTCCGGCAGCCGCTTGATGAACCCGGGCCGCCAGGCCAACTGCTCGACCGGCAGGGCGAGCCGCAGGCCCGGCAGCCGCTCGACCAGGGCCGTGATCGCGATCTCGGCGTGGGTGCGGCCGAGCGCCGAGGCCGGGCAGAAATGGCGTCCGCCGCCGAAGGCCAGGTGCGGGTTGTCGGTCCGGTCGAAGTCGATCCTCTCCGGGTCCGGGAAGACCGCCGGGTCGTAGTTGGCGCCCTCGATCAGGACGAGCACCAGCTCGCCCTCCTTCACCTCCACCTCGCCGAGCCGCACGTCCGCCAGCGCGATCCGGGGCAGTGCGTCGCCGATCGACAGGTTGACCCGGAGCAGCTCGTCCACCGCACGGCCGATCAGCGCGGGCTCCCGGCGCAGCCGCTCGGCCAGTGCGGGCTGCTGGGCCAGGTAGATGATCGCGTGCAACAGGAATGAGGACGTCGAGACGGCACCCGCGCCGAACAGGGACAGCGCGACGGTGGCCAGCAGCTCGTCACCGACCCGGTCCGAGACCTCGGGTGAGCGGCGCAGTTCGGCGAACCGGCCGAGCAGGCCGTCCTTGGGCTCCGGATCGGCGTTGAGCCGGTCCAGCATGTAGCCGAGGTCCTTGTACCAGTTGGCCGCCGCGCCCTCGAACGGCACCGGGCTGGTGAGGAAGGCGACATCGATGCCGGCCATCAGCCGCCGCCAGTCATCGGTGGGGATGCCGAGCAACCGGCAGTGCAGGGCGGCGGAGTAGGGGTCGGTGAAACCGTCACGCAGTTCGCCGGGGGCGCCCTGGTCGACCAGCGCGTCGATCAGCCGGTGCGCCTCGGCCTGCAGCCAGCCGTCCAACTCCCGGTCGGCGCGCGGCGAGAGGGTCTTCATGACGGCGTTGCGCAGGCCGGCGCTGTTGATGTTGCCCATGTTGTTGACCACCTCGGGCGGGATGGTCAGCGCGTACTGGCGGGGGACGCCCGGGTTGGCGGTGTCCTTGAGGCTGAACCGCTCGTCCTCCAGCACCTGCTTGGCCAGCTCATAGCTGCTGACCAGCCAGGCGGGGTCGCCGGTCATGGTGCGGACCCGGGCGACGGGCTGCTCCTCACGCAGCCGTCTCGCCTCCTCGGGAAGGACGTCGCCTCTGCGGGAGAGCGGGAAGGTCAGGTCGGTCACAGGTGTGCTCCAGGTACGGGTGTGGATGCGGGATGCAGGGTGCGGCCCGCGGCGCGCGGGAATGACTCCGGGGAACGCTGCGGGCAAGGGTCGGCAGCTCGGGTTCGGCGGAACGGGCTTCGGCGGCACAGGCTCAGAGCTCAGGTTCGGGCCGCGCGGGTTCAGGCAGCGTGAGCCGGCTCAACGGCAGCGGAGGCAGCGGCGACAGGCGCGGCAGATGCGCCGGACCCGGTCGGCGACGCCGGGCGGACCACCGCGTACCCCTGGCCCGGCGCCGCACGCAGCCCCTCCTCGCGGCCGAACAGGACGGGGGTGAGGGGCAGCTGGAGGTGGTAGCAGCTGACCGAGGAGGGCACGCCGAGCAGTGCCGGGGTGTCCAGGAAGAACGGCAGCTCGGCGGCGATGTACCGGAGTCCGGCGGCGAGTTGGGGCTCGTTCGGCGCCAGGCCCTCGTCCATCCGGGCCGCCAGGAACCCGCGCGCCATGCCCTCGGCGGCCTCGCGGAACACCCCGTCGGTGGCGAGTGCATCCAGAGCCTGCCGGTGCAGCCGCCGGTACGCGGGGTGGCCGGTGAACTCGGAGAGCGCGTGCATCCGGACAACGTCGGGCCGGCCGGCCTCCTCGGCGCCGCGGGCGATCCGCCGGGCGGTGGCCTTGACCTCCTTGGCGGCCCGGCGCTGGGCGTGCTCGGCGGTGTAGCCGAAGGACTCGAACTGCGCCTCGACGTGCAGGTCGGCGTGGACGATGTCGATTCGCTCGAAGAACTCCAGCCCCCACCCGATGAGTTCGGCTATTCGGCGGTGGCTGAAATAGCTGTTTCCCGGGCTGACGCCGATGAGCAGGTGGTCGCCGCGCCGCCAGATGTCCCGGCAGCGGTCGGAGAACGGCAGTGCCTCGTACGTGGCCGGATCGATGGTGACGATGCTTTCGCCCGGGAGGGTTTCGCGCATGCCTTGCCTCCGCTTCGCAGGATTGGTCAAAGGATTGGTCTCACGTGGTTCACGCGCTATTAACCGGGGTTCACCGAAGTGCATGGCGGGTAGGCGGAGTTCACTCGGCTGTACGGGTGAGCTCACCGCATGCGGATGGCGCGTGCCTGGTCAGGCGGCCTGCACCGAAGAGAGCCATGTGCTCTTGGTGGGGCGGCGACCACATAAAGTTACCGCCGATCTTCGGGATCTCCGCAAGCCCTGTCAGGGGGTTGGCGAAATCTGATCACCGGGCGGCCGGAATCGGCCTGCACTCCCACGGAAACGTATGTCCACGGAGGCTTTTCGGGGGCGGCCGAATATCCCCCGGACAGCATGTCACGCCAGTGTGCCTTCCTCCAACATCCCTCCGGGGAAAAGGCGTTGTTTTTGAATGCGCCGCGCTACGGCCGCCGGGGCCCGCTACGCCGGCCGGACGTCCCGGCCGGTCCGGACGATCACGTGCAGCAGCTCGCCGACCTCGGCGGCGGTGGTGTGCGGGTTGAGCAGGGTCAGCTTCAGGCGGACCCGGCCCGGGCCCTCGCCGGGCAGTTCGGTCCGGCCGACGACGGCGCGGCCGGTGCGCAGCAGGGTCCGGCGCACCTCGCCGTTGACCGCGTCGAGCGCGGCTCCGTCCTGTCCGCCGGGCGGCCGGTAGCGGAACACCACGGTGGTGAGGACGGGTTCGACGTGCAGCTCCAGTTCGGGTTCGGCGCGGACGGCTTCGGCGGCGTCCAGGGCCAGTTGGTGGCAGGCGTCGACCAGCCGGCCGAGTCCGGCGCGGCCGAGGGTGCGCAGGGTGACGGCGATCTTGAAGGCGTCGGCCCGCCGGGTGGTGCGCAGCGACTGCCCCAACAGGCTGGGGTATCCGGCCCGTTCGTCGTCGGCCGGGTTGAGGTACTCGGCGCGGCGGGCGAGCGAGACGTAGGTCTCGGCCCGGCGCACCAGGAAGACCCCGGCGGCGGCCGGCTGCCAGCCGAGCTTGTGCCAGTCGAGGGAGACGGAGTCGGCGCGGGCGATGCCGTCGAGCAGCGGGGCGAGCCGGTCGGAGAGGAGCGCGCCGCCCCCGTACGCGGCGTCGACGTGCAGCCAGGCGCCGTACTGGGCGGCGAGGTCGGCGGCGGTGTGCAGGGGGTCGATCGCGCCGGTGTCGGTGGTGCCGGCGGTGGCGACGACGGCGATCGGGGTCCGGCCGGCCCAGCTGGTCTCGGCCAGGGCCCGCGCCAACCCGTCCGGGTCCATCCGCAGTTCGCGGTCGACCGGGACGGGGATCACGGCGCGCTCGCCGAGGCCGAGCAGGGCGGCGGCGCGCTGGACGGAGAAGTGCGCAGCCTGCGAGGCGATGATCCGGGGTGTGACGCCGGCCGGGAGACCGTCCAACTCCACGATTCCGTCGAGCTTCTGGTCGCGGGCCAGCATCAGGCCCATCAGGTTGGACTCGGTGCCGCCGGAGGTCAGCACGCCGGCCGCGTGGGCCGGGTCGTAGCCGACCAGGCCGGCGAGTTCGGCGAGCAGCGCGGTCTCCAGCGCGGTCGCGGCGGGGGCCTGGTCCCAGGAGTCCTGGGAGGGGTTGAGCGCGCTGACGGCGAGGTCGGCGGCGGCCGCGACGGCCAGTGGCGGGCAGTGCAGGTGGGCGGCGCAGTACGGGTCGGCGGGGTCGGCGGCGCCGCGGGTGAGCAGTTCGGTGAGGGTGGCGAGCGCCTGCGGGCCGTGGGCGGCGGCCAGCCCCTCGGTGACGGCGGCGGCGATCTCGGCCGGGTGCCCGGCGGGCAGCGGTCCGCGGCGGCGGGCGGCGCCCGCGTCCAGCGCGTCCAGGACGGTGGCCAGCAGCGGTCCGAGCGCGGCCGGGCCCGCCGCACCGCCGGCCAGCGCGTCGGGCGGGGCGGCCGGGTCGTCGGGGAGGCCGGACTCCCCGGGCTCCTCGGGCACCCCGGAGGGGCCCGGGCCGCTCACCGGGCCTCCGCAACGGTCGCGGCGACGGTCGCGCCGTTGACCGCACGGCCGGCCGCACCCCCGGCCCGGGTGGCAACCCCGGCCCGGGCGGCAACCCCGCCGTCGGCCCGGACGACCGCCGCGATGGCGTCGGCGAGCCGGTCGAGGACGGCGTCGGCCTGCTCGTCGGTGATGGTGAGCGGCGGAAGCAGGCGCAGCACCGCGTCGTGCCGGCCGCCGAGTTCGACGATCAGCCCGCGGGCGAGGCAGGCCTCGCGGACCTTGACGGCGAGCGCGGGCGCGGCCGGGCGGGCCCCGCAGGCGTCCGGTTCGGCGGCCGGGTCGACCAGTTCGACGCCGATCATCAGCCCGCGCCCGCGCACGTCGCCGATCACCGGGAGTTCGCCGGCCAGCGCGCGGAGCCGCTCGGTCATCCGGGCGCCGACCAGCGCGGCCCGCTCGGCCAGCCCGTGCGCGGCGACGTAGCGGAGGGTGGCCGCGCCGGCCGCCATGGCGAGGGTGTTGCCGCGGAACGTGCCGGTGTGCGCGCCGGGGCGCCAGCCGTCGTACTCCGCGCGGTAGACGACGACGGCGAGCGGCAGGCTGCCGCCGATCGCCTTGGAGAGCACCATGGCGTCCGGGACGATCCCGCTGTGCTCGACCGCCCACATCGCGCCAGTGCGGCCGACCCCGGTCTGCACCTCGTCGACGATCAGCGGGATGCCGCGTTCGGCGGTGATCCGGCGCATCTCGCGCAGCCATCCGTCGGGGGCGGGGACGACCCCGCCCTCGCCCTGCACGGCCTCCAGGACCATCGCGGCGGGCCGGACCACGCCGCCCGAGGGGTCGTCCAGCAGCCGCTCGGCGTAGGTCGCGGCGAGTTCGGCGCCCGCCTCGCCGCCGACCCCGAACGGGCAGCGGTAGCCGTACGGGTAGGGCAGCCGGACCACCTCGCCGCCGCCCGGCAGCGGCTCCTTGACGGCGACGTTGCCGGTCAGCGCGAGGGCGCCGGCGGTCATGCCGTGGTAGGCACCGGTGAAGGCGAGGGCGCCGGAGCGGCCGGTGGCGGTCTGCATCAGCTTGAGCGCGGCCTCGACGGCGTCCGTCCCGGCGGGCCCGCAGAAGTGCACCCGGGCCTGTTCGCCGAACTCGCGCGGCAGGCTCTCGAACAGGGCGGTGGTGAAGTCGTCCTTCTCGGCGGTGGCGAGGTCCAGCAGGTGCAGCGGCGCGCCGCTGTCGAGGGTGCGGCGGATCGCCTCCAGGACGACCGGGTGGTTGTGGCCGAGCGCCAGGGTGCCGGCGCCGGAGAGGCAGTCCAGGTAGCGGCGGCCGTCGGCGCCCTCGACGGTCATGCCGTTGGCGCGCACCGGGACGATCGGGAACGAGCGGGCGTAGGTGCGGGCGGCGGACTCGCGGATGCGCTGGCGGCGCAGGATGGCGTCGCCGCCCTGGGCCTGGGCGGGGACGGCAGCGGGCCCGGTGGCGGGGACGGCGGCGAGCGTCAAGGCGAACTCCCAAAAAGTTAGGTAAGCCTAACTTTACTTCCCTGACCTGGCCGGATATGCCCGGAGCCACGAGAACCACCCATGCGGGTGACACAGGGCCCGATATCCCAACGAGCGGCCGGGCCGGAGGTTACGGCCCGCGCGCTACCCTCACCCCCATGCCACCCTCCCCCTCCTCCCCCCACGACGCCGCGGATCACACCGTCGGCGCCGCCGATCACGCCGCCGACGCCGCCGGACTCGCCGCGGAACACCCCGAGTACGCCGCCGAACTGGCCCGCACCCGCGAGTTCTTCGCCGCCCGCGCCGCCGGCTGGGACGACCGCTTCCCCGACGACGGCCCGCGCTACGCCGCCGCGATCGCCGGACTCAACCTGCAAGCGGGCGACTCCGTCCTCGACGCCGGCTGCGGCACCGGCCGCGCACTCCCCCTGCTGCGCGCGGCGGTCGGCCCCGAAGGCCGGGTGTTCGGCGCCGACGTCACCCCCGAGATGCTGCACGAGGCCGGCGCCCGCCACCCCGGCACCGCCGCCCTGCTGCTCGCCGACTGCGCCCGCCTCCCCCTCCCCGACGCCACCCTCGACGCGGTCTTCGCCGCCGGCCTGATCTCCCACCTCCCCGACCCGGCCCGCACCCTGCAGGAACTCGCCCGCATCTCCCGCCCCGGCGCCACGCTCGCCCTCTTCCACCCCATCGGCCGCGCCGCCCTCGCCGCCCGCCACGGCCGCGAACTCACCCCCGACGACCTCCGCGCCGAGCCCAGCCTCCGCCCACTCCTGACCGCCACCGGCTGGCAGCTGGACACATACACGGACACGGCGGACCAGTACCTCGTGCTGGCGACCCGAGTCATCCCGTAGTTGACACCGCCGGTGGTAACCTGGCCGCATGTCCGAGCCGATGGATGCCGCGCCGGCCTCGCGCCCGGTGAAGAAGTACAGCGTTTCCATGCCCGAGGACGTGGCCGAGGAGGTCCGCGCCCGCGTAGGGAAGGGATCATTCAGCGCTTATGTCACCGCTGCGGTCAGACAGGCGATAGAACGCGAGCACCTGGCCGAACTGATCGACGACTACGTCCGTCGCAACGGCGAGATCCCCGAAACCGCCCGCGCCCAGGCTGCCCGCGAGGCCGAAGAAGCGGAGCGGAGGTACACCCAGTGGCTCGCCGAACAGGAAACGCGGGAGTCCCTGGCAAGCTGATGCCCGGGGCGCTCGTGCTTGACAGCCAGGGCCTGTCCCTTGCCGTCGCCGAAGATCCACTCGTGATGGCCCGAATCGACCACGCCAAGACGCACGGCGCCAGGGTGGTCGTCAGCACGATCACCCTGATCGACGCGATGAACCCGCAGCAGCCGCAGCCCCGTTGGGACTTCGTCGTCTCCCGCCTCAACGTCGAGGAGGTGACCCGACAGTTGACTCACCAGGCAATGACACTCCTCAGGACGGCTGGGCTGCACGGCCACAAGTACGCGATCGACGCTGTCGTCGCGGCCACCGCAATGGCCCAGCCCGGACCCGTCAGGCTCCTCACCAGCGACATCGACGACATGGCGAAGCTCTGCGACAAGCGGATCATGCTGATCGCGGTCTGACCAGACCGTCTACCCGCCCCCGCCCGTCCAGCGGTAGCAGAGTTCGGGGCGGCCGACGTTGCCGTACTGGGGTTCGCGGGCGGCGAGGCCGGTGTCGACGAGGTGTTCGAGGTAGCGGCGGGCGGTGATGCGGGAGACGCCCGCGGCCGTGCCGGCGGCGGCTGCGGAGAGGCCGGTGCGGGCATCGCGCAGGACGGTGGCCACGGTGTCCAGGGTGGGGGCGCTCAACCCCTTGGGGAGGGCGGTGCGTTCGGGGGTTCGCAGGAGGGCGAGGGCCTGGTCGACCTCGTCCTGGCCGGTGGCCTCGCCGGTGCGGGCGAGGGTGTCGCGGTAGCGGGCGTACCGTTCCAGCCGGTCGTGCAGGGCGGCGGCGCTGAACGGCTTGAGCAGGTACTGGACGACGCCCGCCGAGACGGCCTGGCGGACCATCGCGAGGTCGCGGGCGGAGGTGACGGCGATGACGTCGGTGGTGTGGCCGGCCGCGCGCAGCGTGCCGCAGAGCTGGAGCCCGTGCCCGTCCGGCAGGTAGAGGTCGAGCAGGGTGAGGTCGACGGGCCGGCCGGCGGCGCGGGCGCGGTCCAGGAAGCGCAGCGCGTCCGCGCAGCTGTGCACCGTGCCGGCCGCGCGGAATCCCGGTTCGCGCTGGACGTAGAGGGTGTGGGCGGCGGCGGCCACCGGGTCGTCCTCGACCACCAGGACGGAGATGTCGGGCCGGGCCGCGAGGTCCGGCCGGCCCGGGGGGCGGGTCACGGCGCCACCGCCTCACGCCGGCGGGGCCGGCTCAGCGGCAGCCGGACGGTGAGCACCGCGCCGCGGTCCCGGCCCACCTCCACGGTGCCGCCGTTGCGTCGGGCGGCCTGGGCGACGAGGGCCAGCCCGAGCCCGTGTCCGCGGCCGTCCTGCTTGGTGCTCCAACCGCGCCGGAACACATCCTCCACGGCGGCCGGGTCGATGCCGGTGCCGGTGTCAGCGACCCGCAGCAGCAGGTGATCGCCTTCGGGCCGGGCGGCGTCGGGCCGGCCGGCGTCGGCCCCGGCAACGTTCGGCCAGGCAGCGTCGATCCGGGCGGTGACGGTGACCTCGGGCGGGTCGGTGCTCCCCGCGGCGCCGGCGATGGCCGCGTCCACCGCGTTGTCGATCAGGTTGCCGAGGACGGTGATCAGGTCGCGGGCGGAGAGGCCGGGCGGCAGCACGCCGTCGTCGATCCGGCTGTCCTCGGTGAGCGTCAACTCGACTCCCCGCTCAGCGGCTTGGGCGGCCTTGCCGAGCAGCAGCGCGGCCAGTACCGGCTCGCCCACGGCGGCGACCACGCGGTCGGTGAGCTGCTGGGCGAGGGCCAGTTCAGCGGTCGCGAACTCCACCGCCTCCTGGTGGCGCCCGAGTTCGATCAGCGAGACCACGGCGTGCAGCCGGTTGGCGGCCTCGTGCGCCTGTGCGCCGAGCGCCTCGGTGAAGCCGCGGACGGAGTCCAACTCGCCACTCAGCGCCTGGAGTTCGGTGTGGTCGCGGAGGGTGATGACGCGGCCGAGGCCGGTGCCGATGGTGGAGGTGTTGAGCACCACGACGCGCTCGGCGGTCAGGTGGACCTCGTCCCGGACCGGCTCCGCCCCGAGCACGGCCTTCACCAGCGCCTCCGGAAGCCCCAGCCCGTCGATCGGATGCCCTTCCAAGTCGCCGTTCAACCCGAGGAGTTCGCGGGCCGCGTCGTTGCAGAGCACCACCCGGTGCCGGCGGTCCAGCAGCACCAGCCCCTCGCGCACCGAGCGCAGGGTGGCCTGGTGGTACTCGTAGAGGTGGCTGAGCTCAGCCGGTCCCATGCCGTGGGTGTGTCGCCGCAGCCGGGAGTTGGCGAGGTAGGTGCCGAGCCCGCCGAGTGCCAGCGCGGCCACCGCGACACCGGCCAGGGCCAGCAGCGGCCCGCTCAGCTGGGCGGAGATGGACTTCACCGTGATGCCCGCACTGACCAGCGCGACCACCCGGTGCCGCTCGTCCAGCACCGGCGTGACCACCCGGACGGACGGGCCGAGCGTGCCGGTGTACGTCTCGCTGCGGGTCTCCCCGGCGAGCGCCCAGTCGATGTGACCGAGGAAGGTCTTGCCGATCTGCTCGGGCAGCGGGTGGGTCCAGCGCACCCCGGCGGTGTCCATCACCGTGATGAACGAGACCCCGGTGTCGACCCGGACCTGCTCGGCGTACGGCTGGAGGACGGCGGTCGGATCGGGACCGGCGACGGCGGCCCGCACGGACGGCGAGTCGGCGACCGACCGGGCGACGGCGGTGACCTGGGCGCGGGCCGCGTCCTCGGCCCGGCCGGCGGTGAACAGGTACGCGAGCACGGCGCCCCCGGCCACCACGGCGGCGACGATCACCACCTGGACAACGAAGAGCTGTCCGGCCAGGCTGCGCACCAGCCGGCGCGGCGTGGGGAGCGTGCGCGGGGACATGCCTGCCAGTGTGCACCACGGCGGCCCGGCGTCCAGGCGCACGGCGGAACGCGGGCAGCCGACCCGCGGGGCGCAGGGAAGGCGGTCGGCAGAACGCGGACGGGCGGGCGGGCAGTGGAACGCGGGCAGCCGATCCGCCGAGCCCAGGCGTGCGTGAACTCTATGAACGCAAACGTGACCTCCGTCACTGCGCAGCACATAGTCGGATCGGCCCACCACCCGGGGCCGCCAGGACTGCAGGGCGAAGGAGCCGCAGATGTCGATCACCGGAGCAGGACCGCAGGCGGGGGTCAGACGGAAGGACCGCACCCACTACCTCTATCTCGCGGTCATCGTGGCCGTGGTCGCGGGCGTGGTGGTCGGCCTGGCCGCACCGAAGTTCGCGGTGGAGCTGAAGCCGGTCGGGACCGGCTTCGTCAACCTGATCAAGATGATGATCAGCCCCGTCATCTTCTGCACCATCGTGCTGGGCATCGGCTCGGTGACCAAGGCCGCCAAGGTCGGCAAGGTCGGTGGCCTGGCCCTCGGCTACTTCCTCACCATGTCGACGGTGGCGCTGGCCATCGGCCTGGTGGTCGGCAACCTGCTGGAGCCCGGCGGCGGACTGCACCTCACCGCCGCGCTGGCCAAGTCCGGGCACGCCCAGGCCGCCGCCGGGGCGGCCCAGTCCACCACCGACTTCCTGCTCGGGATGATCCCGACCACCATGCTCTCGGCCCTCACCGAGGGCAAGGTGCTGCAGACGCTGCTGGTCGCCCTGCTGGCCGGCTTCGCACTGCAGGCGATGGGCCCGGCCGGCGCGCCCGTGCTGCGCGGGATCGAGCACGTGCAGCGGCTGGTGTTCCGGGTCATGTCGATGATCATGTGGGTGGCCCCGATCGGCGCCTTCGGGGCGATGGCCGCGGTGGTCGGAGCCACCGGCACGGCCGCGCTGAAGAGCCTCGCCGTCATCATGATCGGCTTCTACGTCACCTGCGCGCTCTTCGTGGTGGTGGTGCTCGGCACCCTGCTGCGGCTGGTCGCGGGTGTCAACGTGTTCGCACTGCTGCGCTACCTGGGCCGCGAGTTCCTGCTGATCCTCTCCACCTCCTCCTCGGAGAGCGCGCTGCCCCGGCTGATCGCCAAGATGGAGCACCTGGGCGTCAGCCGCCCGGTCGTCGGCATCACCGTGCCGACCGGCTACAGCTTCAACCTCGACGGCACCGCGATCTACCTGACCATGGCCTCGATCTTCATCTCCGAGGCGATGGACAAGCCGATGTCGCTGGGCGAGCAGGCCTCGCTGCTGATCTTCATGATCATCGCCAGCAAGGGCGCGGCCGGGGTCACCGGCGCCGGGCTGGCCACCCTCGCCGGCGGGCTGCAGTCGCACAAGCCGGCGCTGGTGGACGGGGTCGGCCTGATCGTCGGCATCGACCGCTTCATGTCGGAGGCCCGGGCGCTCACCAACTTCGCGGGCAACGCCGTGGCCACCGTGCTGATCGGGCACTGGACCGGCGAGTTCGACCGCGAGCGGGCCCGGCAGGTGCTGGCGGGCGAGGTGCCGTTCGACGAGCGGACGCTGGTCGACGCGCACGGCGGCCCGGCCTCGCCCGGGGCCGCGGAGGCGCCTGAAGCTGCTCCCGCGCCGCCGGAGACCGTCCCGCCGCAGGCCGGGGCGCCGAGCCCGACGCCCGCCTGACCGCCGGCCCCCTCCCCGCTCTCCCCATTCTCCCTGTTCTCCCCCTTCTCCCCGGCCCGGCGCCGCAGCCCAACCTCCCGGGCGGCGCCGGGCCGGGGTCCGTTTCGCACCGGGCCTGTCCGTGTCCTGGCAGCACTGCCCCGCACCACCGCCTTGCGGCGCCGCCTCGCACCACTGCCCCGTCCCGACACCCCGTACCGCCACCCTGCCCGCACGCGTCAGGGCTCGTCCGATCCGCTGACCGCCCAGCTCAGGCCGCTCGCCGGGTCCTCCATCGCGACGTGCAGGTGGCGCAGGCCGTCGGCCGGGTCGCACCAGGTGAAGCACCGCATCCGGGCCACCAGCGCGTTCACCTCCGCACGGTTCGGCCCGTCGCCGCCGGCCATCGCGCCGAGCGCCCGCCAGAGCGCCAGCCGGCCGTCCGCCGAGCCCTGCGCCCGGTCCGCCGCACCCGCCTGCACCAGCACCGGGTAGGCGACCGCGAACGGCAGGTACCCGCCGGTGACCCGCCGGCCCGGCGCCAGCTGCCCGGCCGCCTGCGGCGCAGGACCCCGGACACAGGCCACCTCCACCCACTCCGCCAGCGCGGCCAGCGCCCGCGTCGCCCGCTGTCCGCGCAGCCTGGCGCCCGGCTCGGGCAGCAGCACCGGGCCCAGCCCCTCCCGGGTGGCGGGCAGCGTGAGCAGTGCGCTGCGCGAGCCGCCGCGAGGCAGGTAGTCCCGGACTCGCACACCCTCGCCCCAGCCGGCCGACTCCCAGGGCTCCAGCACCAGTGGGACGCCCTCCGGGTCCGGCTCGGCGCCGTACGAGAGGTCCTCACCGATCAGCACCCGAGTGTGCGCGACCAGCCGGCGCACCGGCGCCGGGCCGAGCAGCGGGGCCAGCCGCAGCCACGAGTGCCGGGTCGCCAGCACCTCCCAGAGCGGCCCGGCGTCGTGGTCGGCGACCCCGGCGGCGGTGCCGGGTCCGCCGTCCGGGTCGAACAGGCGCACGGCCAGCTCGGGCGGCGCGGCGTACGCGATCAGGTGGCCGAGCGGTGCGGTCGCGGCCGCCGCCCAGCCCTCGCCCGCGCGCGCCACGGCGGCGGCCCGGGCCTGCCGGTAGGCGCCCAGCAGTTCGGGCCAGCGGCCGTCCTCGACCAGGGTGCGGAGCCGGTGCTCCTCGTACGTGATCACGAATCGCAGCGTACGGGCCGGGGCGGCGCATCAGCTGACTTGTCGTCAGCTCGGTGCGTCGGGCCGGGGCGGCGGCGTCGTCGCGCCACTGCCGCCGGCACCGCCGCCACCACTGCCACCGCCACTGTCACTGCCACCGGCGCCGTCGCTACCGCCGCGGTCGACCCGGTCACGGCCGTCGACCCGGTCGCATTCGCGCTCGCGTTCGAGGACGGCCCGGAGCCGGCTCAGCGCACGACGCCGGGTGACCGCCAGCGTGGAGCGGTGCACGCCCAGCAGGGCAGCCGCCTCGTCGACCGTGTACCCGCCGAGGTCGACCAGCACCACCACGCGGGCCTGCTTGGCGGTCAGGAGCCGCAGCAGCCGGACCACCTCCCAGCGCGCCTGCAACTCCCCCAGCCCCCCGCCGAGCGGGTCGGCCCGGGTGCGCTCACCCTCGGCCCGCTCCGGCACGACCAGCCGGCGGCGTTCCCTGCGCCACTGGTCGCGCACGATGTTCGCCATGGTGGTGAACGCGTAGGCATAGGGCTGGGGGTGACGGAGAAACCGCTCGGGCGCGCGGGCGATGCGCAGATACGCGTCGTGCACGATGTCCCCGGCCGCGGACGCGCTTCCGGCGAGTGAGACGGCCGCCCGGTGGAGCCGCGGCAGCATTTCCGTGAACACCCGGTTGAATTCCGCGGATTCGGGATCGGCCGGGCCGGGATCCCTCGCGCTGCGAGCCGGCGTATCGAGGCCCGCCACTCTGCGGGCCGCCGCCGCACGATCCGCTGCCGCACGATCCGCCGTTCCGGGAGCGGCGGTGACCTCCGGATCCCGCCCACTCCGGCACCGACCGGTGAATTCCATGCCGCTCCCCTCGGAAATCGGCACCCCGAAGGCACAGTTGGCGATCCGCCCGCCAACCGCGCTGTGACGCACATCACATCATAGTTCGTCGTCTCACCGTGCGCAGTCATTCGTGTGCAATGCGTCATCGTCTCGACGGGGCACGGGAATTACCGATTCAGACTCCCGCCCGCCCGGGGCAGGCAGCACGAGCGAGGAGAGATCGCCATGTCAGGTTGTATCGCCCGGAACATCGCCAGGCTCGGGATGGTGGCCGCGGCCGCCCTCGGCGTCCTCGGCACCACGACCCTGCCGGCCGCCGCCGCCACGCCGGCCGCCGACCAGAGCATCTCCGCCGGCTCGGGCGCCGCGTCGTCCGAGGCCGTCACCGCCTCCTACCACTGCACCATCACCGCCGACTACGGCTGGCGCTGGGAGGGCAACTGCCGGATCTACTCCGGTGAGCTGCGCACCATCACCTACTGCGCCAACGGCACCTCCACCACCGGCCTCTGGATCGGTGCCCGGTCCGAGCCGTGGGCGGTCTGGGGCAACTGCCCGGGCTCCAGCTGGACCCGGATCGTCTTCCAGACCCGCGGCTGACCCACCGCCGACAGCGGCACTCCGACAGGAGCCCTCCCACTACAGAACCGACTGACGAAGAGCCGACCGACGAGCCGACCACAGGATTCCGACAGCACCGAGGGGTGCCGCCCACGCGGGTGGCACCCCTCTCCGCCCTTGCCGGGCGCGGCCGTTGCCGCGGCCCTATCTCATGGCCGCTCCGGCATCGGCCAGCAGCCGGGCGGCGTGCACCCGGCCGGCGTGCTCGACCAGGTCGATCAGCACCTGCTTGCCCGAGGCGCGGCGGCGCGCGTCGCAGAGCACCACCGGGGTACCGGCCTCCAGGTCCAGCGCCCGGGCGACCTCCTCGGTCCCGAAGTCACGGGTGCCGGTGAAGCGGTTGACCGCCACCACGAACGGGATGCCCCGGTGCTCGAAGAAGTCCACCGCGGGGAAGCAGTCGGTCAGCCGCCGGGTGTCGGCGAGCACCACCGCCCCGAGCGCGCCCTGTGCCAGCTCGTCCCAGAGGAACCAGAACCGGTCCTGCCCCGGGGTGCCGAAGAGATAGACGGACAGGCCCTCGCGGATGGTGATCCGGCCGAAGTCCATGGCCACCGTCGTGGTGGTCTTCTGTTCGACCCCACCGGTGTCGTCCACGCCCCGCCCGGCCTCGGTGAGCTGCTCCTCGGTGCGCAGCGGACGGATCTCGCTGACCGATCCGACCAGGGTGGTCTTGCCGACGCCGAATCCGCCCGCGACCAGGATCTTCAGGGCGAGCACGGGGGCGTCCGAGGAGCCCTCGTGCTCGGCCCCGCCGTGGCCCCCGTCGTTCTTGCGCTCGCTCTCGGTCTCGGGCCCTCGCCCGGTCCCGGGCGGGCCGTCCCCGTAGAGGCCGTCCCCGTAGCGGCCGTGGGCGTACGGGCGGTCAGAGTGCGCGGAGTCCATGGATGACCTCCTGGAGGATGCGCTCGTCAGGGAGCAGTGCGGGCGGGACGGGGCGGCTGACCCGGATGTGGCCGGCCGCCAGCAGATCGCCGAGCAGCACCCGCACCACGCCGAGCGGCAGGTCGAGGTCGGCGGCAATCTCGGCCACCGAGAGGGCGTTGCCGCGGCAGAGGCCGAGGATCAGGCCCTGTTCCGGGCCGACCGGCAGGTCCGGCGTGTCCGGGAAGGCCCCGGGGTCGGGGACGTCGCTGACCACCAGGGCGATCAGGTCGAACTCCCGCCCGCTGGGCCTGGTCCGCCCCCTGGTCATCGCGTACGGGCGGACCAGCGGCCCGGCCTCGTCGTCGTACCAGCGCGAACGATGGGCGGCGGCGAGCGGATTCCTGGCGAGCGGTGGGCTGCCGGGCGATGGGCTGCCGGGGGCTTGCGCGGTCGGTGGGGCCTGCGCGGCCTCGGCTGTCCGTGGCGCCTGTGGCGCCCGCGGGGGTGCGGCCGGCCACGGCTCGGGGCGGCGGTGCTCGTTCGGCGGCTCGTGAGGCGGCTCGTTAGGCGGCTCGTAAGGCCGCCGGTACGGCTGTTCGTCCGGATGCGGCACCCGGCTCACCGGCCGTCCGCGCTGCGCGGTGGTGTGAACAGGTGCTCGCCGACCCGGCGGACCAGTCTGGCCATCTCGTACGCGATCAGGCCGAGGTCGGCCTCGGCGGTGGAGAACACCGCCAGGCAGGTGCCCTCGCCCGCGGCGGCCACGAACAGGAAGCCGCGCTCCAGCTCGACCATGGTCTGTCGGACCTCGCCGGCCTCGAAGTGCCGGCCGGCGCCCTTGGCCAGGCTGTGGAAGGCGGAGGCGACGGCAGCCAGGTGCTCGCCGTCCTCGCGGCCGAGTCCGGCCGAGGTGCCCATGGCGAGGCCGTCGGCCGAGAGCATCACGGCGAACCGGACCTCGACGACCCGCGAAACCAGTTCGTCGAGCAGCCAGTTGAGCTCTCCCGCGCGGTGGGTGGTGCCGATCATTGGCGCTCTCCTTCATGGTGGTGCGGTGGGAGGGGGTGGTGCGGGGGCGGTGGCGTCTCGTCCGGACGGCGATCCGGGCGACGTTGCGCCGGGCGCTGCGCCGGATGCCGGTGGTCCGGATACTCGCGGTCCGGATACTCGCGGTCCGGGTACTGGCGGTCCGGGTACTGGTCCCGGTGCTCGCCCCCGTTCTCGTCGCGGTGTTCGTCGCGGTCCTGCGGGCGTGTGCCGCGGGCCCAGCCGGCCTGGTACGCGGACATCGCGGAGCGGGCCGCCTCCGGGTTCCGGCCGGGAGTGGACGCGGCGACGGCGCGACGGCGATCGGGAGCCGGCCGGGGTGGGGCCTCGCGCAGCTGCGGGACCAGGCTGGCCTGACGGACCCGCCGGGGCAGCTCATCCGGCCCGGATTGTCCGTCCGGCCCGTCCGGCCCGTCCGGACGCGCAGGTCCGGCGGCGGGGTTCACGCCGGACCTGCCGACGGGCACTGCGGAGGGCGTGGACGCGGGCGCGGCCTCCGCCTGGTGACCACGGGCCGCCCAGACCGGCCGGACGACCGGGGCCCCCGGCGTCCGGCCCGACGCCGGCGTCGGGCCCGCGTCCACCGCCGGACCGTCAGCGCGGGCCCCGGAAGCCCGGAACGGGATGGGGCGCAGCACCCCGGGGTCGCCGCCCCGGGCGCCGAACGGCAGCAGCGCCCCGCCCTCCGACGGCGGCTCGGCGTCCGGCAGGCCGTCCGCCAGGGTGAAACCGGGCCCGGCGAGCGCGGACTCCACGGACGCAGGCTCCACGAGCGCAGGCTTCACGAGCGCAGGCTTCATGGTCTCGGGCTCGGAGAGATCGGCTTCAGGGAAGGCAGGTTCGGCGTACCCAGGGCCGTCGACCGCGCGGCCCGAAAACTCGCCGATCGCCGCCTCGACATCCAACTCCGGCACCACATCATGAAGTTGATGCCGCACCCGAGGAGTGTCATCGACCAGCAGCACGGTGGGCAGCAGCACCACGGCAGTCGTCCCACCGTACGCGGAGGTCTGGAGGGAGACCCGGACACCGTGCCGCCGGGCCAGCCGGCTGACCACGAACAGGCCGAGTCGGTCGCTGTCGAAGAGGTCGGTCTGCTCGGCCGCGGCGATCCGCCGGTTGGCGTCGGCGAGTGCGTCCGATCCCATTCCGAGGCCGCGGTCCTCGATCTCCAACGCGTAGCCGTTGCCGACCCGTTCGCCCCGGATGTGCACCCGGGTGTGCGGCGGCGAGAAGCCGGTCGCGTTCTCGACCAGCTCGGCGACCAGATGGGTGAGGTCGGCGACCGCCTGCCCGGTGACCGCCGCGTGCGGGAGCCGGTGCACCTCGACCCGGGCGTACTCCTCGACCTCGGAGACGGCGGCGCGCACCACGTCCAGCAGCGGGACCGGCTTGCGCCAGGCCCGGCCGGGGGCGGCGCCGGACAGGATGATCAGGCCCTCCGCGTGGCGGCGCATTCGGGTGGTGAGGTGGTCCAGCCGGAACAGGTCGGACAGCTCGGCAGGGTCCTCCGTCCGCCTCTCCATGGCGTCCAGCAGGGTGAGTTGGCGGTGAACCAGCACCTGGCTGCGTCGGGCGAGGTTGACGAACACCCCGGAGACGCCGGAGAGCACCTCGGCCCGTTCTACCGCCGCGGTGACCGCCGCCCGCTGGACGGTGCCGAGCGCGCCGTGCACCTGGCCGATCTCATCGCTGCCGTGAACCGGGACGGGCGCCTCGGCCTCGATGTCCACCTCCTCCCCTGCGCGCAACCGCCGTATCGTGGCGGGGAGTTTGCGTCCGGCCAGGTCAAGTGCCGAGTTCCGAAGGCCGATCAGCTCGGTGACCAGGCCGCGCCCGATCTGCACCGAGATCACCAGCGAGGCCACCACACCGGCCAGGCCGAGGAACACGGCCACCCCGGCCGGCGTGAACAGGGCGAGCGCGTAGGGGTCTTCCCGGTCGGATGCCGCCCGGCCGGCTGTGTCCTCGACGGCGCGCAGGTCGCGGGCGACGTTGCCCGCCGCCACCGACCAGCGTTCGGGCGGGACGGCGGCTGCCGCGGCGCGACCGTCGGCGGCGGTGCGGACCTTGTCCTCGTAGGAGCTGAGGTCCCGCTGGTCCTGGCCACCGGTGACGGCGAGCAGAGCGGCACGGTCCTCGGGGCGCAGGTCGGCAGCGGAGCCCTGCTCGAACTGGCGGCGGGCGAAGACGGCGCCGGAGAACTCGCGCAATTGGTCCTCGGTGAGGGTGCCGGAGAGCTGGGCGGCGCGCAGCAACGCATCCTCACGGCTGAGGAGTTCACGCGAGCGGGCGAACTCCAGCAGCACCCGGGCGTCCGAGGCGACCCGGTGGTCCTGCATCGGGGTGAGCGCCCCGGCCACGGCCAGCGCCCGGTCCACGGCGGCGCCGTACGCGGCGTAGGCCTCGGGCCAGCCGACACCTCGGGCCAGCACCCGGCTCCGCAGCTCGGGCAGCGTGCCGACGGCGGCGCCGAGCGCGTCCAGCCGGGCTGCGGCGTCCGGCCCGAGGCCCTGGGCGTCGGCCCGGTTGTAGCCCTGACTGTTGCTGCCCTGACCAGCACTTCCCTGGCTGCTCCCGCCCTGGCCCGTGCCGCCCTGGCTGTTGCCGTCCTGGCCCGTGCCGCCCTGGCTGTTGCCGTCCTGACCGCCCGGGTTCCGGCCGCCGGGTCGGGCGTCAAGGAGGAGCGGGGCGAGGGCCCGGTCGGTGGCGGCGGCGGCCTCGCGCAGGGCGCTCTCCCGGGCGGCCCCGGGAGCGGCCAACACCTGCCCGGCGGCGGCGCGTTCGGCTTGGAGCCCGGCGACGGTCGCGCCGACGGGGGTGAGTACGGTGCGCTGGGCCTCGCGCAGCCGCAGCAGGTCCCAGACGTCCTGGGCGGCGGTGACGCTGGCGAACGCCCAGAGCGCCAGCACGGAGACGACCGGGACCATCAGCAGTGCCACGATCCGGGCGCGGACGGTCCGGGGGCGCAGCCCGTGCGGGCCGGGGCGGCGGCTGCGGCGGGTCGCTTCACGAGCCGGCCGGGCGGGCGGCCCGGCGTGGGCACCCCGGCGGGTACCGGGCGCGGTACCACGGCTTTCGCGCATGGGTGAGGAGCCTTTCGGGCGGGGGAACTTCGGTGAAGGACCTCGGAAGGGGACGCCGCTGAAGGGCGCCGGCGGAGGACGCCGACGCGAGGCGCCGAGGGAGGGCGGCGGCGGGGAGCGCCTGCCGGGGACGCCGGTTCAGGCCGCGCGGTGGTGCTGCCCGGGCGCCGGACGCGCGGGCGTCGTCGGGAACTCCTCGATGGTCAGCTCGCCCGCCTCCTGGTAGGCGGCGCGCTCCTGGGCCGTCGGGGAGAGGGCGACGAAGGCCGAGGTGAGGAAGAGGAAGGAGCCGAGGCCGACCGCGAGCGGGAAGACGAACTCCATCGGCGCGGCCCCGCCGAGCCCGGTCCGCGCCGGCTCCAGATGGACGTGGACCGCGGCCATCCCGGTGTAGTGCATACAGCTCACGGCGAGGCCCATGACCAGCGAAGCGCCCACCGCCGCATACACGTTGCGGATGGTGACGGCGGCCCAGAGCGCGGCGGTGGCGGCTCCGACGGCGATCAGCACGGAGAGCGCCACCGTGCCCGGGTCGTAGCGCAGGCCGCCGTGCAGCCGCATGGCCGCCATGCCGAGGTAGTGCATCGCGGCGACGCCGAGGCCGGTGGTGAGCCCGCCCGCGAGCAGCGCCGGGCCCCGGTGCCGTCCGTAGCCGACCGCCATCATCCCGAGGCCGGTGACCAGGATCGCGACCAGCAGGCTGAGCACGGTCAGCGGGACGTTGTAGCGCAGCTCCGTCCCGTCGACCGCGAAGCCGAACATGGCGACGAAGTGCATCGTCCAGATCCCGGACCCGATCGCGGCGGCCGCCGTGAGCAGCCAGTTCCGGCGCGAGGCGCCGGTCGCGGCGAGGCCGCGCAGCGTGCACCGCAGGCCCAGCGCGGCGCCGGCGCACGCCACCACGTACGAGAGCGCGGGCGTCAGCCAGCCGAAGCTGAAGTGGTTCATCGTGCCCATGGGGACCTCCGGTCGACCGGTCGGGCCCGGGGGCGGTTCACACTGCGCCCGGGCTCCCTGGACCGGGCGGACTCCGCATGGGGGCGGACGGTGAAGGGTCCGGGCCGGTCAGGACCAGTCCGGAGGATCGATCACCCGTCATATGCCAGACACACGTGCGCTTCCGGTCCGGGGTGCGTGGGACGCTATCGGGGGTCCGGAATGAGCTACGCGAAGATGTGAAAAGCTGCCCGCAGCGTCCGGATGCTGTGTTCGAATGGGTTGGTCCTGTGCCCGTGCGCCCGAGCCCGCGCAGGGAGTGCGGCGGGGCCCGCGCCCGCGCCGCGGCCGGCCCCGCCCCCCGTCAGCCCCGCCCCTCCGTCAGCGCGGTGCGAGCCGGATCCGCGTCGGGCTGTCCACCCGCAGCGTGATGCCCTGGCCGAGCAGCACCCGGCGGTCGATCACCTCGAAGTCGAAGTCGCGCAGCAGCACCCCCAGGGCCAGCACCGACTCCAGCATCGAGAAGTGCTGCCCGATGCAGGCGCGCGGGCCGCCGCCGAACGGGTACCAGGCGTACCGGTGGCGCTCCTTCTCCCGCTCGGGCAGGAAGCGGTCCGGGTCGAAGCGCTCCGGCTGCTCCCAGTGGTCGGGGTGCCGGTGGGTGACCAGCGGCGCCAGGATCACCTGCGCGCCGGCCGGGATGACGTGCCCGCCGATCACCGTCTCGGCCACCGCCCGCCGTCCTATCACCGAGGCCGCCGGGTAGAGCCGCATCGCCTCCTTCAGCACCCGGGTGATGTACGGCAGCGCCTCCAGGTCGGCGGCGGTCGGCTCGCGGCCGGCGAGCACCGCGTCGGCCTCCTCCTGGGCCCGGCGCCTCTGCTCCGGGTGCCCGGCCAGCAGGTGCAGGGCGAAGGCGAGCGAGGTGGCCGTGGTCTCGTGCCCGGCCAGCAGGAAGATCAGCACCTGGTCGCGCAGTTCGTCCGGGTCGAGCCGTTCGCCGTCCTCGCCGCGCGCGAGCGTGAGCAGCGCGAGCAGGTCGTCGGACTTGCCGCCGGCGTCGTCCGGGCGCAGGGCGCGCTCGGCGATGATCCGGTCGCAGATCCCGTAGAGGTCCCGCTGCGCCTCGGCGCCGCGCCGGTTGGCGGGTGTCGGCCAGTTGCGCGGGGTGCGGACGGGTGAGAACCCGCGGTCCAGGAGGTACTCGCCGAGCGCCGGGAAACTGCGGTGCACGACGTCCACCGCCGCCTCCACGTCGGCTCCGAACAGGATCCGGGAGACCGTGCGCAGCGCGAACCGGGACATCTCGTCCGCCGCGTCCACCACGCCGTCCGGCACGGCCCTCCAGCGCTCGGTCAGCGCCCGCGCCTCCAGGGCGATCGCGTCCACGTAGCCGTCGACCCGGCGGCGGGTGAACAGCGGCTGGATCAGCCGGCGTTGGCGCTGGTAGTCGTCGTCCTGGCTGGTGAGCAGGCCGTTGCCGACGCTGGTCCGCAGCTCGTCGTAGAAGGCGCTCTCCTTGCGGAAGTTGGCCGCCTCGCTGCCGAGTACCTGGTGGGCGCCCTCCGGGGAGAAGACCGCGAAGAACTCGGCCCGCAGCCCGGGCGGCCCCGCGGTGAACCGGACCACGTCGCCGTAGTCGCGCCGGGCGGCCAGGTAGGTCCGCAGCGGTCGGCGGGTGAGGTCGAACATCGAGCCGATCAGCGGGTGTCCGGACGGGCCGGGCACCCCGGCTTTCACAGGGGTCATAAGGGGGGCCTCCTCCAATGGCGACCCACCAACCTAACTGACACGGCGTCACCGGAGAAGGGGGCGTCCAGGGCGGTCGCGGGCCGTCCGCGACCACCCCGCCCACCCGCCGGCGGCGCCGGCGGTGGCCCGGCTACTCGTACTCGGTGCCGCCCTTGCGGGTCAGGTAGGCGTCGCTGACCACCTTGGCGATCGCCCGCCCGCCCACCACCGGGCTCCAACGCTCGGCCACCGGGCGGATCACGACGCCCTCGCGCAGGTGCAGTTCGCGCCCGGAGACGGTCTCCCGCCCCTGGGCGAACGCCAGCGCGGTGTCCGGATCGAACGGCCCGCGCCACAGCTCGGGCACCACCGGCAGCTCGCCGTCCAGCAGTTCGGCGGCCGGCAGCCAGCGCAGCTGCCCCTCCACCACGGCCGACACGTCGAACGCGGCGTAGCCGGGCAGCTCGGTGCGGCCGGACTCGCCGTAGGTGAGGTCCTGCACGCCGGCGCCGAAGACCTCGCCGAAGACGCCGACCCGCTCGGCCCCGAGCCGCTCCGCCAGCCGGGCGGCCACCTCCGGTATCCGGTGCGCGCGAACCGCCCGCCAGTAGAGGTTGCGCTCGTCCTCGGCCAGGGCCAGCCCCTGGGCGCCGATGCCCTTGGACGAGACCTGCACCTCGCCGGTGGCGGCGTGATAGGTGACCAGGCAGCAGCTGCCGTGCAGCTTCTCGGTCAGCACGACCGGCTCGCCGGGCTCGAAGATGCCGGGGAAGCGCTTGAGGTTCTCGATGTCCACCCAGGGCAGCAGGTCGGGCGCGCGGACCACCTCGCCGTTCATCGAGGTCGGGATCGGCGGCTGCCACTTGGTGACGCCCAGCACCTCGGCGAAGTCCTCGCCGCTCTCGGCGGCGGCGGCCAGGTCGGTGCCGGCCAGCGCGCCGGGCCGGCAGACGATGCCCTGCGACAGCTCACCGCGCAGCCGGACCGCCTTGACCCGGTCGGCCTTGCTCCCGGCCAGCCGCCCGGTCAGGCCCAGCTCCTCGATCAGCCCGGCGGGCAGCACGGCCTGCTCGGGGATGTAGACGGCGTGGTCGCCGGTGCGGTAGGCACCCTTGGCGACCACGGCACGATAGAGGCCGACCTGGGCGAGTTCGAGGGCGTCCGCGTTGGGATGGGCCAGGATGGTCAGCCGCTCGGCGGTGACGCGCAGTGTGGACATGGGTGTGCTCCTCCCCTTTGGCTCGGCCGGTCGGCCGGCGGTGCGTACCAGGTGCCGTACGACGTGCATACCTGCCACACCCGGTGCGGATCAGGTGCGGCAAGCCGTACCGACTGACCGTGCGCGCGAGTCATACCCATGACCTGCGCGCGTACGGACGGTGACCACTCTGACCTCTCGGGGTACCTGTGCGCGAAGGGTTTTCCGGCGGGCCTGCCTCCGATGGCCGCGGCGGCGCCCGGGGCGCGCCGGCCCAGCGGCACCCACGCGGTTTGAGCCTTCCGACAGCCGGGCGGCGACCGGTGACACCCCTTGCCTGTGCAATGCGACAGGCGATTTTCAGCTGGTATTTGCGGCACTATGATCGCCGTAATGGCCGCAGCTGCGGCTGCATCCCCGCGCCCCTTCCGGCGCGCCCAGGAGGGGAAACACCGATGAGCACCCGCACCGCCCACCCCCGCAGACTCGCCGTCGCCGCCGCCGCGGCCCTCGCTCTCAGCCTCGGGGTCACCGCCTGCGGCAGCGACGGCGACACCAAGGCCTCGGGCACCTCCACGGGCAGCGCGTCCACGGGCGCCTCCACCGGCAGCACCACCGCGCCGAAGGCCACCGGCGACATCACCGTCTTCGCCGCGGCCTCGCTCAAGGAGAGCTTCACCGACCTCGGCAAGAAGTTCGAGGCCGCCAACCCCGGCGCCAAGGTCAAGTTCAACTTCGGCGGCAGCTCCGCCCTCGCCACCAGCATCAACTCCGGCGCCCCGGCCGACGTCTTCGCCGCCGCCAGCCCGGCCACCATGAAGACGGTCACCGACGCGGGCGGCGCCACCGGCGCACCCAAGACCTTCGTCAAGAACACGCTCACCATCGCCGTCCCCAAGGGCAACCCCAAGCACGTCGCCGCTCTCAAGGACCTCGCCGCCCCGGGCACCAAGGTCGCGCTGTGCGCGAAGGAGGTGCCGTGCGGCGCCGCCGCCCTGACGGCGCTCAAGGCGGCCGACGTCGACCTCACCCCGGTCACCCTGGAGCAGGACGTCAAGGGCGCGCTGACCAAGGTCGAGCTCGGCGAGGTCGACGCGTCGCTGGTCTACAAGACCGATGTGAAGGCCGATGCTGCGAAGATCGACGGCGTGGACTTCCCCGAGGCCGACAAGGCCGTCAACGACTACCCGATCGCCGCGCTGGCCAAGGCGCCCAACAAGGACGGCGCCGCCGCCTTCGTCGCCTACATCCAGTCCCCCGAGGCCCAGCAGGCCCTGACCGCGGCGGGGTTCCAGGCACCGTGAGCCGTCGCACCAGCCGGTCCGCCGCCGGGGTGGCAGCCCCGGGGGCGGACCTGCCGCCCCGGCGGCGGCGCGCGAACCGCGTCCCGGTCGCGCTGCTGCTCCCGGCGCTGCTCGGGCTGGCGTTCCTGATCCTGCCGGTGGTCGGACTGCTGGTCCGGGCACCCTGGAGCAGCCTCTCCGACCAGCTCACCAGCACCGAGGTGTGGGAAGCACTGCGCCTCTCGCTGGTCTGCGCCACAGCGGCCACGGGGGTGTCGCTGGTGCTCGGGGTGCCGCTGGCCTGGCTGCTGGCGCGCACCGAACTGCCCGGCCGGCGGCTCGTCCGGGCGCTGGTCACACTGCCACTGGTGCTGCCGCCGGTGGTCGGCGGTGTGGCACTGCTGCTGGTGCTCGGCCGGCGCGGCATCGTCGGCTCCTGGCTGGACTCCGCCTTCGGCATCACCCTGCCGTTCACCACCACCGGTGTGATCATCGCCGAGGCGTTCGTGGCGATGCCGTTCCTGGTGATCAGCGTGGAGGGCGCGCTGCGGGCCGCCGACCCGCGCTACGAGGAGGCGGCCGCCACCCTGGGCGCCTCCCGGCTGACCGCCTTCCGCCGGGTGACCCTGCCGCTGATCGCGCCCGGCATCGCCGCCGGCGCCGTACTGGCCTGGGCCCGCGCGCTCGGCGAGTTCGGCGCGACGATCACCTTCGCCGGCAACTTCCCCGGCCGGACGCAGACCATGCCACTCGCCGTCTACCTGGCCATGGAGTCCGATCCGGAGGCGGCGATCGCCCTCTCGCTGGTGCTGCTGGTGGTGTCGATCGCCGTGCTGGTCGGCCTGCGCGAGCGCTGGATGTCCACCCCGTGAGCGCCGCCGCCCCCGCCCTCGACGCCCGGCTGCGGGTGGACCGCGCCGCCTTCAGCCTCGACCTCGCACTCGCCGCCGCCCCCGGCGAGGTGGTCGCCCTGCTCGGCCCGAACGGCGCCGGCAAGTCCACCGCCCTGCGCGCTCTCGCCGGGCTGCTCCCGCTCACCGGCGGCCACCTCCGGCTGGACGGCCGCGTCCTGGAGGAGCCGGCCGAGCGCCTGCACACACCCGCCGAGGAGCGCCCGGTCGGCGTGGTGTTCCAGGACTACCTGCTCTTCCCGCACCTCAGCGCGCTCGACAACGTCGCCTTCGGCCCGCGCTGCCAGGGTCGCCCCAAACGCGAGGCCCGCGCCGAGGCGGCCGGCTGGCTGGAGCGGATGGGCCTGGCCGAGCACGCCGCCGCCCGCCCCGGCCGCCTCTCCGGCGGCCAGGCGCAGCGGGTGGCGCTCGCCCGGGCACTGGCCGTCCGGCCCCGGCTCCTGCTGCTCGACGAGCCGCTGGCCGCCCTGGACGCCCGCACCCGGCTCGACGTCCGATCCCAACTACGCCGACACCTCGCAGAGTTCGAGGCGGTCGCGGTCCTGGTGACGCACGACCCGCTGGACGCGATGGTGCTGGCCGACCGGCTGGTGGTGATCGAGAACGGGCGCGAGGTGCAGTCCGGCAGCCCCGCCGAGATCGCCCGCCGGCCGCGCACCGACTACATCGCCCGCCTGGTCGGCCTCAACCTGTACCAGGGCAGCGCGGACGGCCACCGCGTCACGCTGGCGGACGGCACCGAACTGGCCACGACCGAAGAGCTGACCGGTCCCGCCTTCGTGGCCTTCCCGCCGTCCGCCGTGACGCTTCACCGGGAGAAGCCGCAGTCCAGCGCGCGCAACGTGTGGGAGGTGGAGGTCGCGGGCCTGGACCGGCACGGCGACCAGGTCCGCGCCGACCTGGCCGGGGCCCTCCGGATGGCCGCCGACCTCACCCCCGCCGCCGCGGCCGAACTCGACCTCGCCCCCGGCACCATCGTGTGGGCGACGGTCAAGGCGGCCCAGACGCACGCGTACCCGGCCTGAGGCTGCCGGGCCTGCCTGCCTGCATGCCTGCGGTCCTCCCGCATTCGCATCCGCATTCGCAAGGCCGGCCCGGCACCACTGCGCCCGGTCCGCGGGCTACCGCGCCGGCTCCGAGGGGCGCCCCTGGCCTGCGGGGCGGCCCCGGTCCGCAGGGCTGCTACTCAGCCGGCTCGACGAAGCCGGACTCGTACGCGGCGATCACCGCCTGGGTGCGGTCCCGGGCACCGAGTTTCGCCAACACGCTGCTGACGTGCGTCTTCACCGTCTGCACGCCGAGGAACAGCTGATCGGCGATCTCGCCGTTGGTCAGGCCGCGCGCCACCAGGCGCAGCACCTCGGCCTCGCGCTCGGTCAGGGCGGCGCGGGCCATCGCGTCGCGGGCCGCCCGGTTGCCCTGGCCGGCGGCGAGGCGGCGGATCGCGGCGGGGAAGAGCAGCGACTCGCCCGCCGCGACCAACCGGACCGCGTGGGCGATCTCAGCCGGCCGGGAGCGCTTCAGCAGGAAGCCGTCGGCGCCCGCGCGCAGCGCCTGGTAGACGTAGTCGTCGATCTCGAAGGTGGTGACGACCAGGATCTTCGGCGCCTGCCCGCCGGGCGTGGCGCCGTCCCGGACCAGCTCGCGGGTGGCCGCCAGACCGTCCACCCCCGGCATGCGGACGTCCATCAGCACCACCTGCGGCCGCAGTTCGCGGGCCAGGGCCACCGCCTCGGCCCCGTCGGACGCCTCGCCGACCACCCGCAGGTCGCCCTGCGCCTCCAGTACGGCCCGCAGGCCAGCCCGGACCAGTTCCTCGTCGTCGGCCAGCAGAATGTCGATCATCACGCGCCCAAGCGTAGGGGTACCCGCACGGCCAGCACCCACTCGCCGGACTCCGCGCCGGCCGAGGCCTCGCCGCCCAGCAGCACGGCCCGCTCCCGGATGCCGCGAAGTCCCTTGCCGCCCCGGCGCGGTGTGCCGCGGGCGGGCGCCGCCGTGGCCAGCGCGTTGGCGCAGCGCAGCTCCAACCGGCCGTCCCGCAACGCGACCCGGAGGCTGATCGGCTCGCCGGGTGCGTACTTGAGGGCGTTGGTGACGGCCTCCTGGACGATGCGGTAGCCCTCGCGGGAGAGCACTCCGGGCAGCTTCCCGGACGGCACGTCGATCCACGCCTCGACCGGGCTACCGGCCGAGCGCGCGGTGTCCAGGAGTGCGGGCAGCTGCTCGATGCCGGGCCGCTCGCGGGCGTCGTCGGCCCCGGGCGCGCCGTGTGCCCCGCCGATGCCGCGGGTACCGCCGACGTCATGGGGGCCGCCTGACTCGCCGGTGTCCCGGAGCAGGACGAGGGTGCGTTCCAGGTCCTCCATCGCCTGCCGCCCGGTCTCCTCGATGACTTCGAGTGCTCTGGCGACGAACGCCGCGTCGCCCACCTCGCGCGCCGCACCGGCCTGAATGACCGTCACCGTCAGGGCGTGGCCGATGGAGTCGTGCAACTCACGGGCCAACAGGTTGCGCTCGAGCAGGCGTTCGGCCCGAAGCTCGGCGGCGGCCAGGCGCTCGGCCGGGGACGGCCCCAGAAGCCTCCGGGCCATCGCGAGTTGGAGGCGACCGGCCCAGACGACCAGCCAGCCGAGGGCGAACAGCAGCACCGGCGCCAGCAGCGCGTACCACGACATCCCGTCCCCGGCGGGGAGTTGGAGGCCGCCCGGCAGGCGCGGCGCGGGACGGAGCAGCAGGTCGAAGGCGGCGGCCGGCACCACCACGGAGAGCATCCCGACGAGCGAGCCGAGGGCCACCCGTCCGACCAGCCAGGCCGCCGTCCGGCGACGGTCAGCCCAGCTGCGGGCGGGTTCGGCGGCGATGTCCTGCTCGTGCTCGGGCATCAGCAGCAGCCGCGCCTGCACACCCTCCGCGCGGCGCATCGCCGGGAGCAGGGCGGCCAGCACCAGCAGCGTCACGTCCGCCGGGACCGCCCGCGACAGGATCCCGCCGAGGCTGAAGCCGTACGTCCCCGGATAGATCATCAGGACGACCCCGGCGAAGATCCATCCGATGGCCAGGTGCAGCCACCGCGCGTAGGTCGCGGCGCTCAGCAGGGGCGTGAATATTCGGGGCATCCCGCCATCCTGCCAGGTCAGCGCAGTACAGGGCCCTCCCTCCCGAGAGGGAGGCAAGTCCCCTCCCGGGCGGGATCCGCCGGGTCGGTCCGCTCCGGTCGAATGGGGCCATCGACATCGGGACCGGCTCACGGGCCGGCCCGGACCGCACCGACCACGGCCTGCTCAACCATGAGCGGGTCACCGGCAGCGGGACCGGCAAAAGACAGGAAAGGGAGGGCAGCCGTGATCCAGGTTCAGGGCCTCACCAAGGAGTACGACGGGACGCGCGTGGTCGACGACCTCAGCTTCGAGGTCCGGCCCGGGGTGGTGACGGGCTTCCTCGGGCCGAACGGCGCGGGCAAGAGCACCACCATGCGGCTGGTCCTCGGCCTGGACCGGCCCACCGCCGGCCGCGCCCTGGTCGGCGGCCGCCCGTACGCCGGGCTGGCCGACCCGCTGCGGCAGGTCGGCGCGCTGCTCGACGCCCACGCCGTGCACGGCGGCCGCACCGCCCGCGGCCAGCTGCGCTGGCTCGCCGCCAGCAACGGCCTGCCCGACCGGCGGGTCGACGAGGTGCTCGCCCAGGTCGGCCTCGCCGACGCGGCCGGCCGCCGGATCCGCGGCTTCTCGCTCGGCATGCGCCAACGCCTCGGTGTGGCCGCCGCACTGCTCGGCGACCCGCCGGTCCTCATGCTGGACGAACCGGTCAACGGCCTCGACCCGGAAGGGATCCGCTGGATCCGCACGCTGCTGCGCGACCTGGCCGCCGAAGGCCGCTCGGTACTGGTCTCGTCGCACCTGATGACGGAGATGGCGCTCACCGCCGACCACCTGGTGGTGATCGGCCGCGGCCGGCTGCTGGCGGACGCCGCGACGTCGGACTTCATCGACCAGCACGGCCGCACCCGGATCCGGGTGCGCGCGGTGGACGCGGCCAAGCTCGACGCGCTGCTCCGCGGCTCCGGCCTGGCAGCCGAACCGGTGGACGGCGGTGCCTGGGACATCACCGGCGCCGAAGCCGAGCAGATCGCCGCGCTGGCGGCGGCCAACGGCGTGGTGCTGTACGAGATCGCCGTCCAACAAGACTCCCTGGAAGAGGCGTTCATGCGGATGACAGCCGACAGCGTCGAGTACCGGGCGGTGGCGGCATGAGTGCCTCCGCCACCCCCGCAGGGGCGGTCCTCCGGTCCGAGCTGATCAAGCTCACCACCCTCCGCTCGCTCTGGCTCACCCCGCTGCTCTCCGTCCTGCTCACCGCCGGTCTCGGCACCGCCGTCGCCGCGGCGCTCGGCGACAAGGACCAGAACCTCACCGACGACCCGGGCACCGGCATCCACTACGGCCTCAACTTCAGCCAGGCCGCCCTGGCCTGCTTCGGGATCCTGTTGATCGGCCAGGAGTTCAACACCCGCATGATCGGCGTCTCCCTCACCGCCGTCCCCCGGCGCGGGCGGCTCTACGCCGCAAAGCTCGCCCTCGGCACGCTGACCGCCCTCGGTGTCGGCCTGCTCGCGACGGCCGGCTCCTTCGCCGGGTACGCAGCCTTCGCCCCCGGCGACTGGGGCGGGCCCGCCTTCGCCCGCAGCGCCACCGCCGGCGTGCTCTACCCGGTGCTGCTGGTGGTGCTCTGCCTCGGCCTGACGGCGATGCTGCGCAACCTCACCGCCGCGATGGGCCTGCTGGTGCCAACGGTCTTCCTGCTCTCCCCGCTCCTCGGCGGTGTGCCGGGCGTCCGCCACGTGGTCCAGTTCCTCCCCGACCGGGCCGGCCAGTACGCGCTGCACTACGCCGACGACCCGAAGATCGCGTACGGGCACTGGACCGGCCTGCTGATCATGACCCTCTGGGCCGCCGCCGCAGCGTACGGCGGCCTGCGCTCGATACGCCGGTACGAGGCCTGAAGCAGGCGGGCCCGCGACCGCACCTCGTTCTGCCACCTGCCGCGACTACACCCTCCTGCGCCCTCCGGCGTCCGGGGAAGGGAAGCCCCCGATGACCACCGCCACCGCCGTACTCCGGTCCGAGCGGATCAAATTCACCACGCTCCGCTCCCAGTGGATCGCCCCGCTCGTCGCCGTCGGGCTCACCGTCGGCATCACCCTCGCGGTCAACGCCGCATACGGGGAGGTGGACCACACCCCGGGCGAGGATCAGGCGGGCGGAATCTACTACGGCCTGCTGTTCGGTCACGTCGCCGTCGCCTGCCTCGGCATCCTGCTGATCGGGCAGGAGTTCAACACCCGCATGATCGGCGCCTCGCTCGCCGCCGTGCCACAGCGCGGGCGGCTCTACGGCGCGAAGCTGGCCCTCGGCGCCGGGCTCGGCCTGCTGCTCGGGCTGGTCTCCACGGCGGGCTCGTTCCTCGCGGTCGCCGCCACCGCCGGCCTGGACCTCTCCGTCCCCGGCATGGGGCGCAGCTTCCTCGCCGGCGTGCTCTACCACCCGCTACTGGTGGTGCTCTGCCTCGGCCTGACCGCCATGCTTCGCAACTTCACGGCCGCACTCGGCCTGCTCACGCCGATGGCCTTCCTCGGCACCACCGTGCTGGCGGCGATCCCCGGAGTACGGGAGGCCGGCCAGTACCTGCCCGACCGGGCCGGCCTGTACGCGATGCGCACCCAGCCGGATCCCACCGTCCACTACGGGCACTGGACCGGCCTGCTGATCATGACCCTCTGGGCCGCCACCGCGGCATACGGCGGCCTGCGCTCGATACGCCGGTACGAGGCCTGAACCAGGATGACGGAGCGGGAGAGACTTCTCGGTCGGGCGCACGCCACGGCCGCGGGGCAGCCGGGCGGGCCGTGGCGACGGCTGAACCTCTCGTAGACCCGGTGTGGCCGGCGCAGCCCACCCCCGGCGGTCACCGGGCGGTGCCGCGGCACCCCAGGGAGGCGGGTACGACTACGTCGGCCCCTGAGCCAGGAAGGCGTCGGCGGCCGGCCGTCCCCCTGCCGTCCTCCGCCGACACTTCTCGCTCACCCGCGCAGGGCAGGGTGCTCCGCTACGACGGTGCAGCTCCCCGGGGCGATCTCCGTGAAGCCCGCGTCCTGGACCAGCGGCAGGCCGCTCGCGACCAGCTCCGCCCATGCCGCCGGGTCGGCCGTGCGAACCGCCAGCGCGAAGCCGTTCTCGGCCCACTCCTTGCGCTGCGCGTCGTCCAGCCGCCACCACGCGAGCTGGGCGGCGTGACCGGTCTGGGCCATGGTCTTGCCGGCGCTCATCTCCAGCTCGGGGTTGAGCCAGAGCACGGGCACGCCGGGCTCGGGAGCGCCGACCGGGCCGGTCTCCTCCAGGTCGGTGCCGGAGACCTGGAGCTTGACGAGGTCCTTGGGCCAGCCGTCGAGCGGGATCGGCGGGAACACCCGCACCTCCGCCTCGCACCCGCTCACCGTGACCCCCGGCAGCTCGCCGGCCCGGCGCCACTCGCCGCCCCGCGCCCGCCGGACCACCTTGCGGATCCGGGCGTCCTCCCAGGCCGCGACCAGCTCCGCCCACTCGCCGTCCGGCTCGGTGACCCGGGGGTCGGCCAGCAGGGTGAGCACGGCTCGCGCCGAGGTCTCCAGCGCGTCGGTCCGCCCGGGCGGGGTGGCCCGCTCCAGCCGGACGACGAGCGGCAGCACGTACTGCGGCCGGGCGTCGCGGTCCTCGGGGGCGGGATCAGGGACGGGGGCGTCGAACGGAGAAGTCACCCGTCAAGCATGCCAGCCCCCGCCCCGCCGCGATCACGCCAGGTCGAGGTCGTTGCGGGAGGAGCATGAGGAGGAGCGGGAGGAGCGGGAGAAGGACCGGGAGGACGGCGCTGACCCGGGAGACCAGGACCGGCAGGGGTCAGGAAAGGTAGTCCTCCGGCCCGCCGTCGCGCCGGATGTCCAGGGTCACGCAGTGGAAGCCCCCGCCGAGCACCCGTGAGTGGCGCAGCCGGTGCGGCAGGACGGTGATGCCCGCGTGTTCCAGCTGCTTGATCAGGCTCTGCTGGCCGGACTCCACAATGGCCGTGTCGGGGCTGACCATCAGCAGGTTCATGCTGATCCAGCTCTCGCTGAGCGCATGCTCGGGCGAGTCCGCGGCCGGCTCGGCGGGCGGGCACCAGAGGATGTCCCAGCCACGCAGCGGCTCGGGCACCGTCTCGGGGCTGATCCGCTCCGGGTTGAGCAGCACCAGGCCCGGCCGGAGCAGCGCGATGGTGCTGTCGATGTGGGTGTAGCCGTAGATGCCGCGCAGCGGGTGGAGGCGCAGGTCACCGAGCAGTCCGAGGGTGGACTCCAGCCATTTCAGGCCGAGTTCGTTGCCGCTGCGGGAGACCTGGTAGAACACGTCGCGGCCGAGCCTCAGCACGTTGGCGGCGTCGAAGACGGGCTCGGCCTCACCGAGAAGGGGCAGCCCGTCGGCGTCGAACTCGAAGAGCCTGTCGTCCAGTCGCGGACGCGGTGCGGCCAACCACCGGGCCCCGCCTCGCAGATACTCCTGGAAGAGCTCACGCAGGCCGAACACCTCGAAGTAGCGGTGACGCATCGGGCTCGCCACCTCGATCACCGTCTCGCCGACGACCAGCGTGAGGTCACGCGGGCAGTACGAGTGGAAGCCGCCGTCGGCCCGCCACTCGGGTGCGGCGAACTCGGCCCCGTGGTCGATGACTTCGGGCTGATGCACGGTGACGCCGAGCCCGCGCAGGGTGGCGACCAGTGCGTCCAGGTCCTCCTCGGTCTCCTCGATCACCTGCTGCGGGTAGGCGCCGACCGGGATCGCGGCGAGCTCGGCGGCGCTGGTCTTCGGGAAGCAGGACAGCCACGACGACGGGTCGGACTGCTCGGGCAGCCGTGCGCCCACCGCGGTGCCGACCACCACCTCGCGCAGCGTGGTGAACTCGTCCCAACTGTGCACCGGACGGGCCGGCGGGGCCGGACTGGCCGAATTGGACATGACTCCCCCTTGACGCGGATACGGGATTGGCAAGAACTGCTGGAACGCCGGGTCGGGACCGAACTGCAGGAACCGCTCCGAACGGCGGAGAACGGCAGGCACCAGTGAAGAACGGCAACCGCCGGCGAGGAAGCGCGAGGAACGGCAGGAAAGGGCGAGGACCGCAGGAACAACGGAAACAGCAGTGCGCAGAGCGGACAGCAGGGCACAGAGCGAACAGCCGCAGGAAGCGACCACCGAAAACGCCGCTCCGGCGGTGGAATGACGTCGAATGCCGGCAGACCACCGGACCGGCGCCGGCCGACCGCGATGGACAAGGAAATCCCGGCCGGGCCGGCGAATTCACAGTCGCCTGAGCCGGGATCGATCGCCAAGCTACCCGGCTGCCGGACAGCCGCGCAAGCAGGTGATCGACATTCCCGGCCCCGGCCGATCGGCCCGCCGATCGACAAATCCTTTGTTCAACTCCCTTTTCCCCGAAGCTGATCAAAGCCTTTGGCGCGCCGGATCCGGTGGCCGCCCGCCAGCGTCAGCAACGCCCCGCCGGCCGCCGCCAGCCCGGCCAGCGCCAGACTCTGCCGCCGGGCCCGGCGTCGGTCGGCGGCGGCCGCGCGTACAGCCGCCGCCAAGAACGCCCGCTCGACCCCGCCCGAGGGCAGTTCACCGGCCGCCACCCGCCGACGCACCTGGTCCAACCGGGCACCTCGGTACAGTAGTTCGGGGTCACGGTCGGCCGCGGACCAGCTGCGCGCGGCCACGGTGAGCCGCCGCTGCTCGCCGAGCACCTCCCGGCCTTCGGCCAGCCAGTCCCGCAGTCTGGGCCAGGCCTGCGGCAGCGCGTGGTGGGACAGCTCCACGGTCTCCCGGTCCAGTACCACCAGCCGGGACCGGACCAGCCGTTCGAGCATCTCGGGCACTCCCGGGTCGTCGAACTCGCCCCGCCCGACCGGCTTTCGCGCACCCTCACCGCCGGCACCCGGGGCTGGTTCCCCACCGAGTCGAAGGAAGACCGCCCGGGCCCGCTCCCGGTCGGCCGCGCCCAGCCCGTCGAACAGCGCCTCGGCGGTCCGCGCGAGAGCCCCCTCGAACCCGCCGGTGGCCTGGAAACCGGCCAGCGTGAGCGCGTTGCCGCTGCGCCGCCGCCAGGTCTCCAGCAGCGCCGACGACAACAGCGGCAGTGCACCGGGCTGTTGGGCCACGGCGGAGATCAGGACCGCGAGCAGCGCGCCCTCGACGGTACAGCCGGCCCGCAGCGCCGGCTCGGTGATCGCCCGACGCAGCTCGTCCGGCGCGGGTGCGCCGACGGTCAGCACGGCGTCGTGGCAGGCAGCGGCCAGGCCGGGGTGCTCGGCCCGCAGCGCATCGCTCCGGTCGGACCGGACCACCAGGACCACCCGGCACCGGAAGCCCTCCCCGCCCCCGATCCCCCGGGCCGCATGGTCCGTGGCCGCCACCAGGGCGTCCAGGAAGCGTGTGCGCTCACCGGCGTCCCCGCACCGCGTCCACAGCTCCTCGCCCTGGTCCACCACGAGCACCGGATCGCCGCCCCGCGCCCGCTCGTACCTCTCGCACCCCTCGGCCTCCAGGTCCCCGCGCACGCCCCGCGTCTCCCCGGCTCGCTGCCCGAGCCGGGCGATCGCCGGCGCGTACGCCTCCATCGGCCGTTCCCCGGGGGTGAGCAGCGCCACCGGCACCACGCCGGCGCCCGGCCTCCCCACACCGGCCCCACCGCGAGGGCCCGTCCCACCGCGAAGCCCCGAGCCGCCACCGGGGCCGCCGCTTCCGCTCGGGCCACCGGTTCCGCCCAGGCCCCCGACCCGGGCCAGCAGCCCCGCCCTGACCAGCGAGGACTTGCCCACCCCGGACGGCCCGGTGACCAGCACCAGCCGCCGCTCGCCCAGCAGTCCGACCAACCGCTCCAGCAGCGCCTCGCGCCCGAAGAACCGCTCCGCATCCGCCGCCTCGTACGCGGCCGCCCCCGGGTACGGGGCTCGTCCGGCGTCCTGGGCCCGGCGCCGGGCGGCGGTGTCGGCGGCCAGTTCGGCGGCGAGCAGCTGCCAGCGGTGCTGCCACTCGCGGACGTCGCCGCCGCACGCCTGCACGTACGCGAGGGTGACGGCAAGGCTGGGCAGTCGGCGCCCGCCGGCGGCCACCGAGAGGCTGGCGGCCGAACAGTGCGCCCGGACGGCCAGTTGGCGGTAGGGCGGCGTTCCGGCGCGTTCCCTGAGCGCCCGTAGGTCGCCGGCGAACCGCAGCAGCGGCCCGTCCCCCTGGTCCAGTGGACTCTCCCGACGCGGCACAGCAGTCCCCTTCTCCGTTGAAGTGGTGACCTTCACGTCCATCCCCCAAGATTCATCATGCGCAGGACAGTTGGCGCCAAACAATGGGACCTTCGGGCCGGTTGTTCCGAGTTGATGTTCAATGTCCAGCCACTCGGCGCCGAACAAAGCCGGTGGGATAGAACCGGGACCCGCAGACTTCGCTGACTTCGGAGATTTCCATGAAGTTCACGCGGTACTGCCGTTCCCTGCTGTCCACACCCGCGATGGCGGTGGAGCGGTACACCAAGAGCCACCAGTCCGGGGCCGATATCGCCATGGTCGATCTGGAGGACTCGGTCCCGCCCGCACGAAAGGAGGAGGCCCGCCGGCTCGCCGAGGAGTTCTTCGCCCTGCCGTCCAGCAAACTCGCCCGGAGCGCGGTACGTATCAACTCTCTTTCCGGCCCGGACGGTTTGCGCGACCTGATCGCCATCACGCGCTACCGCGTGAAGCCGGACATCGTCCTGATCCCGATGGCGGAATCCCCCCGCGACATCGAGATCGCGGCCGGCGCGCTCGGGCCGGACTGCCCGGAGACGGAGTTCCTCGCCGTGGTCGAGACGCCGCTCGGGATCGAGCGCGCGCCCGCCGTCGCGGCGGCCGGGCACCGGCTCCGCGGGCTGGTCTTCGGCTCCGCCGACTACGCCTTCGCGGTCGGCGCCCGGCTCTCCTGGGAGGCACTGGCGCACGCCCGCGGCCGGGTCGTCAACAGCGCCCGCGCCGCCGGGGTGGAGGCGATGGACGCGCCGTTCTTCGAAGTCGCCGACCTCGACGGGCTGCGCCAGGAGGCCGCGCTCGCCAGGGACTTCGGCTTCAGCGGCAAGATCGCCGTCCACCCGCGCCAACTCCCGCTGATCAACGAGGCGTTCAGCCCGGACGAGCAACTGCTGGAGCGGGCCCGGCGGGTGGTCGAGGCGGGACGGGAGAACGGTCGCTCGGTCACCGTCGTGGACGGGGTGATGGTCGGCATGCCGTTCTTCGAGGCCGCCCAGCGCCTGATCGAGCAGTTCGCCCCGCCGGAGCCGCCCGTACCGCCCACCCCGCCCGGGCCACCCGGGCCGGCCGGGCGGGGTGGCCCGGGTGCGCCGCCCGGGCTCCCCGCGCCAGCCATACCGACTGCACCAGCTGCACCAACTGATAGCAGGGAGAAGCGACAATGACCGCAGCAGCCGAATCGATCCAGGGCCCGCGACGGTACCGCAACGCCGAAGCGATGCTCGCCACCGCCGACCCGGTCTGGCAGGCGGCGGGCGCCAACGGCCTGATCGGCATCAAGGTGGACTCGGAGTCCAACAACCGGCTGATCGTCCGGGAGACCGGCCACGAGTTCGCCAACATGGTCTCCTGCGCGTACCTCGGCCTGAACAACCACCCGCAGGTCGCGGCCGGTGCGGTGGACGCGCTCACGGAGTCCCGGAGCACCTGGCTGGTCACCTCCACCACCCGGATCCGGCACAACCTGCTGGTCCAGCTGGAGGAGGAACTGGGCGAGCTGTTCGGCGCGCACATCCTGCCGGGCGCCTCCTGCACCGCGCTGACGGCCGGCATCCTGCCGCTGATCGCCTCCGGTCACCTCGACGGCACCTGCGACGGCGCCGGCGGCGGGCCCCGGGTGATGGTCTTCGACCGGTTCTGCCACTTCTGCATGGCGTACGTGAAGCCGATCTGCGCGGACGAGTCGCTGGTGCTCAACTGCCCGCACAACGACCTGAACTACCTTGAGGACATCTGCCGCAAGTACCCGCGGGTCGCCTACGTGGCCGACGGCGCGTACTCGATGGGCGGCGCGGCGGCCCTCGACGGCCTGCTCGAACTCCAGGACCGTTACGGCCTGTTCCTCTACATCGACGACTCGCACTCGCTCTCCATCATGGGCGAGCGCGGCGAGGGATTCGTCCGCTCCCGGCTGGAGATGAACCCGCTGACCGTCATCGCCGCCAGCCTCGGCAAGGGTTTCGGCACCGGCGGTGGCATCGCGATGCTCGGCAACCGCGAACAGTTCGAGTTCCTGCACCGGCACGCCGGGCCGGTCGGCTGGTCGCAGAACGTCGCACTGCCGCTGGTCGGCGCCTCGCTGGGCAGCGCCGCCATCCACCGGTCGCCCGAACTTTGCGAACTCCAGACCAGGTTGAACCGCAACATCGACCTCTTCGACGAGCTGCTGCCGACCACCTTCGCGGGCAACGGCCTGCCGGTGCGCCGGGTCGACGTCGGTGACGCCGAGCGTGCGGTCAAGCTCTCCGCCCAGCTCTTCGAACGCGGCTTCTACAGCTCGGCGGTGTTCTTCCCGATCGTCCCCAAGGGCGAGGCCGGCCTGCGGCTGATGCTCCGCTCCGACATGGACGAACGCCTGATCACCGAGTTCGCCGGCCACGTCAGGGAACTCACCTCCGACCTCTGATACTTGGGAGCAGCGCATCATGGACGAACCCGAGCCGGCCGGCTACCGGCTGATCGGCGAGCGGCGCTACCGCGAGGTCGTCGGCCGCTACTACGAGGAGTTCACGGTCGGCGACGTGATCGAGCACCGCCCCGGCCGGACCGTGACCGAGTTGGACAACGTGCTGATGAGCATGCTCAGCATGAACGACGCCCCGCTGCACATCGACGCCGCGTACAGCGAACACACGCCCTGGGGGCGGCCCATCGTCTCCAGTCTGGTGACGCTCAGCATCGTCGGCGGGATGACCGCCCGCTCCACCAGCGGGCGCACCATCGCCAACCTGGGCTGGGAGAACATCCGGATGACCCATCCGGTGTTCACCGGGGACACCCTCTACGCGGAGACCGAGACGCTCGCGAAGCGGCTCTCGAAGAGTCGCACCGGGCAGGGCATCGTCAGCTGCCGCACCACCGGGACCAAGTCCACCGGCGAGGTCGTGGTGGTCTTCGAACGCAGCTTCCTGGTCCCGCTGCGCGGCCATGGCCTGGATGAGCTCACGGGCTACTGAGACGGCGCGCAGCGGGTGGCGCATGACGGGCAACGGGCAACGAATGACAACTGGCAGCTGACGGCCTCCACCAGCTGTCAGTTGTCAGTTGTCAGTTGTCGGCTCTCATATGCCATCGGCCTACGGGCCTATCGGCTTACGGACTCACGGGCTCACGGGCTCACGGGCTCACGGGCTCACGGGCTCACGGGCTCACGGGCTCACCCGACACCCATCATCCCTGGTCACGGGACTCCCGCCGCACGTCCACCAGCACCTTTCCCATCGTCTCGCGCGCACCCATCGCCCGGTGCGCGCCGGCCAGCCCGTCGAGCGGGACGACCCGGTCGATCCGCGCGACCAGCCGCCGTTCCTGCGCCAGCCGGAACAGGTGCTCGGCGACGCCGGCGAACAGCGCCCGGTCGTCCAGCACGTGCTGCAGCCAGAAGCCGAGCACGCCGGCCGAGCCATCCGCCAACTCGTCCACCGAGAAGGACTCCTCCGGGCCGCCGCGGGTCCCGACGCAGAGCAGCCGGCCGAACGGCGCCAGCGCGGCCAGGCCGGAGCGCAGCACCGCGCCGCCGACCGTGTCCATGAAGAGGTCCACGCCCCCCGACTCGCCCAACCGGCCGGCCAGTTGCGGGTCGGCCGGGTCGAGTGCGGCGTCCGCACCGAGCCTGCGGACGAACTCCCGCTTGGTCTCCGTCGAGGCCAGGCCCACGACCCGCCCTGCGCCCAGCGCCCGGGCCAGCTGCACCGCCAGGTGTCCGACCCCGCCGGCTGCCGCCGTCACGGCCACCCGCTCGCCCGGCCGCAGCCGACCGAGCAGGGTCAGCGCGCCGTAGGCCGTGGCCCCCTGCTCCAGGAGCGCCAACGCCTGCTCGTCGCCGACCCCGTCCGGCACCTCCACTGTGAACGCCTCGTCGGCGCAGGCCACTTGGGCGTAGCCGCCACCCGAGCGGAGCAGGGCGGCGACCCGACGGCCGTCGCCGCGCCGCCGGCCGACCACGTCCGCGCCGAGTACGGCAGGCAGCGGGTACTGCTGGTACTCGCCCGCACGGCAGTGCAGGTCCGCATAGTTGAGGCCGGCGAAGGTCACATCGATCAGCACCTGACCGGGCCCGGCGGCCGGTTCGGGCACGGTCTCGGCCCGGAACTCCTCCGGCCCGCCGTAGCGGTGGATCACCGCTGCCCGCATCCCTGGCGGCCCAACAGCGGCATCACCGGTCACTGCGCGAAGAGTCCGAGCAGCCGGCCTTCCGCCGCCCGGGCCGCGGCTGCGTCCTCGGCGATCACGCAGTACATCACCGAGCCGTCGGCGGGGCCGAAGTCGGCGCTGAACACCACGCCGGTTCGCGTCGCGGGGTCGAAGGCCAGTCCGGCCCGCTCGACCGCCGCGACGGCCTCCGGGAAGGACGGCACGTGCAGGCCGGCCAGCTCCAGGATCACCCGGGCGGCACGGTGTTCGGCACCGACCAGGCGGGCGAACAGCGCGTCGTGCAGGTGCGTCGAACCGGTCAGCCGCCCGTTGGTCTCGCTGAAGTACAGCTCGCCCTTGGGCGTGAGAAAAGCGTCCGCGCTGAGTGTGCCGCGGTAGCCGAGCACCCGCAGCGACTCGCACAACCGGGCAGCCTGGTCGACGAGTTCGGCCAGCGTGCCGGCATCCGGGGTGACCGGCGGGGTGATTTCGCCGACCACCACCGGGTCCATCACCATCTCCCCGCAGCCCGACAGCACCGAGCCTTGCTCGCCGATCGCGAACTCCGCGTACAGCGGCACCGCATCGGTGAAGTACCGCTCCACGACGACGCGTTGGCTGCGGCCTCCGGTCAGCCAGGCCCAGCGCTCCGCGACGTACGCGGCGACCGCAGCCCGGTCCGCCAGCGGCACCACCCGCTGCGCACCGGCCGGGGTGACCTGCTCGTCCCGGCTGAGGATCTCGTTGCCGAAGCCGCCGGCCTGGTACTCGACCTTCATCATCACGCTGTGGCCCTGCTCCAGCAGGCCGTTGACCGCCGCCTCCACCTGCTGCGGCGAGGTGGCGACCGTCCCCGGTGGGACGGGCACCCCGGCACCGGCGGCCAGCGCCCGGAACACCGCCTTGCTGTTGACCAGCGCGTTGCCGCCCTGCGCGGCGAACGCGTGCCCCGGCACGGCGCGCTCGGCGCCGAGCGCGACGGCTAGGTCGGCCACGGCGGCGTTCGGCGAGATCGCCAGCACCTTCCCCACCGACCGCCCCGCGAGCACCCGGCGCAGCTCCTTGCGGAAGCCCGGGTCGGCCAGCCGGTCCGGGGTGAGGATGTCGTCACCCTCGCCGCCCGACGGCGGCACCACCACGGTCAGGCTCTCCGCCCGGGTGCCGGTCAGTCCGGCGACATACGCGAGGTACGACGGGTCGGGCACCCAGGGCAGCACGAGGACGTCGTCGTCCTCCGCGAACCAGAGCATCCGCTGGGCCCCGCACCCGGCGAAGAGCCGCTCCAGCGGCGTCATCCCGGTGAGGTCCCCGACCATCTCCTCGGTGCGGTTGTTTCCGATGCACAGCGTCGTCATCTGCCGAACTCTCCCCATCGCCGGTCGGTACAGCGCTCCAGGTGTAGCGCACCGGGGTTGTTCGGGTTCGGGGCTCGGTCATTGAACAAAAACGGTGAACAACCGCCTCCGCCCACCCCCCTGGACCATTCGGCACACGCGCCACCGGGCAGACAGGCGCAAGCCTCGACGTCTCGGCATCTCGGCATCTCGGCGTCTCGGCATCTCGGCGCCTCAACGCAGAACCTCAGCACCTCAGAACCTCAGCGCCCCGGTACCTCAACGCCTCGGTACTTCAGCGCAGACGTTGCCGCAGTTCGTCGACGGCCGACCGGATGCCGGCGCTGTAGACGTCCTCGGGCAGCGCGTCCAGGCTCCGCACCGCGCGCTCCAACTGTTCGCGCGCCCGGTCGGGCTCGCCGAGCTTGAGGTGGTCGGAGGCCAGGTTGAGGTGCAGCGACGGATAGAAGGCGCGGACCTGGAGGGCGGACTCGTAGGTCTGGGCCCGCTCGGCGGTCAGCGAGTCGGCGGCGGCCAGCGCCCGCCGGTCCCACTCCAGCTCGGCGCGCGGGTCGTCCTGCAGGTCGGCCAGGTAGTGGGCGAGCACGCAGCGGTGGAACACGTCGCGTTCGCCGAGCGCCTCCCAGAGCCGCTCGAAACTCTCCCGTGCCTGCGCCGTCCGCCCGCGCTGCGCGGCCTGGACGCCGTCGAGGCCCAGCGCGATCCGGGCCAGCACCGGATCGTCGGCCGCCTCCAGCTCGCCACCGGGCACATCAACATCGGACATATCGGACATGCCCGCAGCCTAGCCGCCCGCCGTCTCCCCCGCGCCGCACCGGGATGGCGCCCGCGCAGACGCCCAACCCGCCCGACCCGCCCGACCCACCAGGCAGCCCCGCCGCCCGGTCTACCAGGCAGCCCCGCCGCCCGGCCGCCCGCCGTCAGCGCCGGAAGCCGCGCTGCGGGTCCCGCTCCTCCGCGTCCTCGTACACGAGGAACCAGCCCTCCGGGTGGGTCGCCGCGAGCAGCAGCTCGGTGCGCTGCTCGGCGGTCAGCTCCGGATCGCCGTCGTCCGGCCCGAAGACGCCGAACAGCTCGTCGTGGCAGCCGTCCCAGTCGTAGTCGTAGAGGTCGGCCGGCAGGTCCCCCATCATGTCGGCGACCGACTCGGGCTGCGCACCGAGCAGCGCGCGGGCGTCCACCAGGGCCATCCGCAGCCCGATCTCCTCGGCCAGGCAGCGCGGCAGCGGCCACTCGCCGAGCGCGAGGTCGTCGGCGAGGTCGTCGAAGGCGCGGGCCATCGTGCGGCGCCAGCCCCGGTGCAGACGCCAGGTGCGCTGCGGCAGCCGGCCGAAGACCGTCCAGTCCGCCTCCTCGCCGTCGGTGACCGGCTCGTCCTCGTGCTCCTCCAGGTCGTCGTAGGCGGCGTCGGCCAGGCCGAGCAGCTGGGCGTGGAGCAGGCAGGCGGTGCGCGGGGTGAGGGTCCAGTCGCCGGTCCCGCCGCCACCGTCCTCGTCCTCGCCGCCGTCCAGCGGGAAGAGCTCGGCGAAGTCCGGCGCGAAGTCCTCGGTGACGCTGATCTCCAGCGTGCCGCCGATCGCCTCGACGCCCGGGATCGCGGCGACCAGCCGGTCCGGGTGGAGCAGCGCGCCGAGGGCCGCGTTGGCGTCCTCGGCCACCTCGCGCAGCAGTTCGCGGCGCTGGCCGGCCGGGTCGATGCCGTCGAAGTCCAACGCCTCCACGGCCGCGATCGCGGCCGCACGCAACGCCGGCCAGTCGTTGATCCGCAGGCCCAGCACCACCGTCGCCTCGATCTCCTGCGCGCCGGAGTCCTCCGCCGCGCCCGGCCCCTGTGGATGATCGCTTCGCTCGCCCATGGGGCTACGGTACGGCTTTTCGGGCGCCCGATCACCGGTCTGTCCGAGCTTCCCCTCCTTCCCCCGCCCTTCCCGGCCATTCCCCCACGCTTCCCGGCTTCTCCGCACGCCTTGGCCGGCCCTCCACATCCCCTCCCCTGCCTGCCCGGTGGCTTCTTCGGACCCTTCTCCGCCTGGTTCCGGCCACGCCTCTGGGCCCGGGGGCCGCCCGGCCCGCAGGATGAGCCCATGGCGAACATCGAGGAATTCGGCGGCGGGCAGCGCCCGGACGCCCAGGTACTGGTCGTGACCACCAATGACATCCCCGGCTTCCGGGTCGACCACGTGATCGGCGAGGTCTTCGGCCTGACGGTCCGCAGCCGGCACATCGGCAGCCAGATCGGGGCCTCGCTCAAGTCGCTGGTCGGCGGTGAGCTGCGGGGTCTGACGAAGACCCTGGTGGAGAGCCGCAACGAGGCGATGGAGCGGCTGGTCGAGCAGACCAAGGCGCGCGGCGGCAACGCGGTACTCATGTTCCGCTTTGACGTCAGCGACGCCGCTGACATCGGCACAGAGGTCTGCGCCTACGGCACCGCCGTGGTGATCTCCCCGGCCACCTGAGCCGGCCGCCCGGCCCGGCTACCCGCCCCGACTGCCCGACCCGGCCGCCTGCGACCCGCCGCTTGGCCCCGCCGCCCCGCTGCCCGGCCGCCCGCGCTGCGGGGAACACTCCACTACCGTCCGATGTTTCACCGGCGTGACTGTTTACGGTGCAACCAACGAGGGCGCGGCAGCCGGCGAAACCACCGCCGCCGCCGAAGCCCCAGCCGCCGTCACGGCCCCGGCCGCAGCAGCGCGGCGGGTCGACGTCCTGGTGGTGGGCGCCGGGCAGGCGGGCCTGTCCGCCGCCTACCACCTGCGCCGCCGCGGCTTCGCCCCCTACCGGGCGGACGCCGACGGCGGCTTCGTCGTGCTCGACGCCGACGACGCCCCCGGCGGCGCCTGGGCGCACCGCTCGCCGTCCCTGCGGATGGCCACCGTGCACGGCTTCCACGACCTGCCCGACTTCGAGCTGCCCGCGCCCGATCCCGACGCCCCCGCCCGCGAGGTGGTTCCGGGGTACTTCGCGGCGTACGAGGCGAAACACGCGCTCCCGGTGGTGCGCCCCGTGCGCGTCCGGGCGGTGCGCTCCGGGTCCGACCGGCGGGACGCCCGGCTGCTGGTCGAGACCGACGACGGCACCTGGTCCACCCGGGCGCTGATCAACGCCACCGGCACCTGGACCCGCCCCTTCCTTCCGCACTACCCCGGCCACTTCGCCGGCCGTCAGCTGCACTACGCCGAGTACCGGGGGCCGCAGGAGTTCGCCGGCAAGCGCGTCCTGGTCGTCGGTGGCGGCGCCTCGGCGATCCAGGTCCTGTCGGAGGTCGCGGCCGTCGGCGAGACGGTCTGGGTCACCCGCACCCCGCCCGTCTACCACGAGGGCCCGTTCACGCCCGAGTACGGCCGCGCGGTGGTGGCCAAGGTCGAGGAGCGGGTCCGCCAGGGCCTGCCGGTGCGCAGCGTGGTGAGCGTGACGGGGCTCGGACCGTCCGTCGCCTACCGCCGGGCCGAGGAGCTGGGCGCACTGCACCGCCGCCCGATGTTCGACCGCCTCACCGCTCACGGCGTCGCCTGGGGTGACGGGCCCGGGACGGACGAGCTGGCCGTCGACGCGATCGTCTGGGCCACCGGCTTCCGCCCCGAGGTCGGCCACCTGGCCCCGCTCGGCCTGCGCTCCCCCGGCGGCGGCATCGCCCTCACCGGCACCGCCGCCACCGCCGACCCCCGCGTCCACCTGGTCGGCTACGGCCCGTCGGCCAGCACCGTCGGCGCCAACCGGGCAGGCCGGGCCGCCGTCAACGACCTCGTCGCCCTGCTCGGCACCCCGGCTCAGAAGGCCACCGTGCCGGGTCAGCGGTCATAGTCGATCGTCACCCGGTCGCCCGATGACCCGATGACCCGGCGACCCGGCGACCCGGCGACCCGAGGACCGTCCGCGCGCACCGACTGCCCACCCTGCCGCGCCCCGCCGGCACCCGCCGGCCGAACGCGTCAGCTGACCTCGGCGATGGCCGCGTGGATGAGACTCGGCACAACAAGCACCGCCTCGTCCAGGAGCAGTTCCAGGGCCACCGCATACGGGCTCGTGTCGACGTCCAGGGAGGCCAGCCACTCCACTGGCTGGTACCGGGCCAGCATCGACAGGGCGAAGAGCAGGGCCCACCACGACATCAACGGGTGCAGAGGTCGGTCATTGCCCGCCACGGCCGGTATCAGGTACCACTCCTCCCGGTAGCAGGTGAGGACGGACCGCAATCCCGCCAGGTACTCCTCGGGGCTCTCGCCGTCCACCTTGAGCAGCATGTAGCGGGTGTGCGGCCAGGCCGGCACGTCACAGCCGTCCTCGGCCACGGGCACGAGGCGGTAGCGCCGCGCATGCGGGAACTCCGCACTGAGTCGCAGCCAGCGCTCGCCCTCCTCCAGCAGCGAGGGCGGCACCCGGACCAGGTCCCCGTAGCCTTGTTCGGCCCTGGCCCTGTCGGGGTGCGGACGGTAGGACAGCGGCCGCGCCTGGCCGGGCAACAGCGGCCGACCGCTCGTCTCCGGGACGGTGGTCCAGAGCTCCGCGAATGTCAGTGGCCCACCCGCCGACTCGGTCGGGATCGCGGGAGACCCGAGGATTCTGCTGAGGCCCACGAAGCTGGCGTCCGCCCCGCCGGTCTGAACGATCGGCAGGTGCGGCAGAGGAGCCGAGAGGTCCGGCATCTGCAAGCCGTGGGAGCGCAGTTCCCACCCGGCGCCCTTGCCTGCCGGGGCCACGGCGGCGATCGCCCGACCCGCCTGACTCAGCCCCTAGAACAGCGGCAGCGGACGGGCCTCGTACCCGACCTGGCCCGCCGTCCGGAACAGCTGTTCGGCCTGCTCCAGCGCGGCGACATAGGTGGCTCTCCGCTTCCCGCTGCGGGCGGCCTGCCCCGGTGGGGCGTATCGCGTCGCCCGCAGCTCCGCCCACGCCGCCGAGACTGTCGACCGATCGTCCGAGTCCCTCATGCCGCGCAGTCTAGAGCCGGCGGGGCCGGCGGATCACGGCGTTTTCGGCGCCTGGAACCCGCCGCGCACCCACTCGTTCAGCGGTCGTAGTCGACCGTCACCCGGTCGGTGAGCGGGCGGGCCTGGCAGGTCAGCACGTAGCCGGCGGCCAGCTCCTTCTCCTCCAGGGCGAAGTTGCGGCGCATCTCCACCTCGCCCTCGGTGACCAGGGCGCGGCAGGTGCCGCAGACGCCGCCCTTGCAGGCGAACGGCAGGTCCGGGCGGGAGCGCTGCGCGCCGTCCAGGACGGAGCGGTCGCGCGGGAGGGTGAGTGTGCTGCCGCGTCCGTCGAGGACGACGGTGACCTCGCTGTGCGCGCCGTCGTCGGCCGCAGCCGGCTCCCGTTCGTCGTCGCGGTCGGCGACCGGCTCGTCCTCGGCGTGGAACAGCTCCTGGTGCACCCGCTCGCCCGGCACGCCCAGCCCGGCCAGCAGGTCCTTCGCCCCGGCGACCATCCCGAACGGGCCGCAGAGCCACCAGTGGCCGACCCGCTCCACGTCCACCAGCGCCTTCAGCAGCGCCCCGACCCGCTCCGGGTCCAGCCGGCCGCTCAGCAGCTCCGCGTCCCTGGTCTCCCGGGAGAGCACGTGCACCAGCTGGAACCGGCCGAGGTGCCGGTCCTTCAGGTCGGCCAGCTCGTCGGCGAACATCACGGTGTCACTGCGCCGGTTGCCGTAGAGCAGAGTGACGGTGGAGGTGCGGTCGGCGGCCAGCACCGAGGCGGCGATGGAGAGCATCGGGGTGACGCCGGAGCCGGCCGCGAGCAGCACGTGGTCGGCGGGCTCGCCCAGCTCGGGGGTGAAGAGACCGGACGGGGTCAGCACCTCGACCTCCTCGCCCGGCGCCGCCTCACGCACCAGCCAGCGGGAGAACAGACCGCCCGGCACCTCACGGACGGCGATCCGCAGCGGACCGCCGACGGGGGCGCAGATCGAGTACGAGCGGCGCTCGTCGGCACCGTCCACCACCCGGCGCAGCGTCAGCGTCTGCCCCGGCCGGAACGCGAACTCCGCGGCGAGCCCGTCCGGCACCTCGAAGGTGACCGCGACGGCGTCCTCGCAGAGCCGCTCCACCTCGGCGATCCGCAGGTGGTGGAAGGCCGGGCGACGGGCGGGGCGGACCGCCGGGGAGGGCGCATCGGCGGGGGCGGCGGCATCGGCGGGGGCGGCGGCCATTCAGATCTCCTTGACGCGTTCGAAGGGCTCGCGGCAGTCGCGGCAGCGCCACAGCGCCTTGCAGGCGGTCGAGCCGAAACGGGACAGCTCCTCGGTGTCGGTGCCGCCGCAGAGCGGACAGGCCACGAGGTGGCGGGTCGGGCCGAGGGCCAGCAGGCCCGCGGACGTCCGGCGCCCGGCGGCGGGCCCGGGCGGGGCGATGCCGGCCTCGGCGAGTTTGCGGCGACCCTCCGCGGTGATCAGGTCGGTGGACCACGGCGGGTCCAGTCGCAGCCGGACCCGGACGTCCGCATAGCCGGCCGCGCGCAGCCGGCGGTCCACGTCGGCCGCCATCTCGGCGACGGCCGGGCAGCCCGAGTAGGTCGGGGTCAGCCAGGCGGTCACGACATCGCCGCCCACCTCGACCTCCGCCAGCACCCCGAGGTCGGCCAGCGTGAGCATCGGCAGCTCGGGGTCGGGCACGGTGGCCGCGACCTCCCAGGCGTCGCTCAGTACGGTCACCACGTCGCCCCCGGGTGTGCGCGGGCCACCACCTGGAGCTCGGCCAGCAGCGGGCCGAACGCCTCGGTGTGCACGCCGTCCCGCCCGGCCCGGCCGCCGACCGTGGCCAGCGCCGGCGCCTGCGGCACGGTCAGCCCGGCCTCGCCGAGCACGGCGGCCAGCTCCCGCAGCACCGGTTCGCGCAGCGTCGCCGGGTCCACGCCGACCCGCAGCTCCACCGGATGCGCCGTGAACAGCTCGTCCATCAACGGCCAGACCGCGTCCAGCCCGGCCTGCATCCGCTGCGCCGAGTACGGCGTGCCGTCGCCGAGCCGCAGCGTCCAGGCGGTGGCGTACTCGCGGTGGTAGGCCAGCTCCTTGACGCCTCGGGCGGCGACCGCCGCCAGCACCGGGTCGCGGTGCCCGGCCAGCGCCTCGTACAGCGCGCCGCGCGCGGTCGCGAAAAGCAGCAGCCGGGCGATGGAGTAGGCGAAGTCCCCGTTCGGCGCCTCGACCAGGCGGACGTTGCGGAAGTCGTGCTCCTCGCGCCAGTAGGCCAGGTCGTCCTCGGTGCGGCCGGAGCCGTCCGCCTGGCCGGCCCGGGTGAGCAGCTGGCGGGCCTGACCGAGCAGGTCGAGGCCGAGGTTGGCGAGCGCGACCTCCTCCTCCAGCTCCGGCGCCCGGGTGCACCACTCGATCAGCCGCTGGGCGAGGACGAGCGCGTCGTCGCCGAGCATCAGGCAGTAGGCGGCGAGGTCGGCGCCGTCCAGGCCGGCCGGGACGGCGGTGTCCACACCGAGCAGCGGGTCGGCGAAGCCCGTCCCGTAGGCCCAGCGGCCCTCGCCCTCGGGCCCGGGAGATGCCTCGGAGAGGCTCAGGTAGACGTGGTCGTCGTGGCCGTCGTGGCCGTCGCCGCTGAGGTGGCCGTGGCTGTCAGGGCCGGCGTGGTTGTCACGCCCGGTGTGGCGGCCGGTCACGGTGTCGTCGGTCATGGTTCTGCTGCTCCCCGTCAGATGTGCGGGACATCCTCGGGGATGTCGTAGAAGGTCGGGTGGCGGTAGACCTTGTCGCCGCTCGGCTCGAAGAACGGGTCCCGCTCGTCCGGGGTGGAGGCGGTGATCGCGTCGGAACGGACCACCCAGAGGCTGACGCCCTCGTTGCGCCGGGTGTAGAGGTCGCGGGCGGCGAGCAGCGCCATCCGGTCGTCGGGCGCGTGCAGCGAACCGACATGGACGTGGTTCAGCCCGCGCCGGGGGCGCACGAACACCTCGTACAGCGGCCAGCCGGCCTTGGACTCGGTCACTTTCCGTTCTCCTGTTCCGCGTGGCGCTGCGCATCGGCGTGGTTCGGGGCGTCGGCGTGGTGCTGAGCTCCGGCGTGGTGCTGGGCATCGGTGCCGGGCATGGCTTCGGTGCCGGACACGGCTTCGGTGCCGGGCATGGCTTCGGCGCGGCGCTTCTGCGCGTAGGCGGTGGCGGCCTCGCGGACCCAGGCGCCGTCCTCGTGGGCGGCGCGGCGGCGGTCGATCCGCTGGGCGTTGCACGGGCCCTGGCCGTGGATGACCCGGGTCAGCTCGGACCAGTCCGGTTCACCGAAGTCCCAGCCGTCGCGGTCCTCGTTCCACCGCAGCTCGGGGTCGGGGAGCGTGACGCCGAGGTGCTCGGCCTGCGGGACGGTCATGTCGACAAAGCGCTGCCGCAGCTCGTCGTTGGTGTGCCGCTTGATCCGCCAGGCCATCGAGCGGGCAGTGTTCGGCGAGTCCCCGTCCGAGGGGCCGAACATCATCAGCGACGGCCACCACCAGCGGTCCACCGCGTCCTGGACCATCCGGCGCTGGGCCTCGGTGCCGCGCATCAGCGTCATCAGCAGCTCGTAGCCCTGGCGCTGATGGAACGACTCCTCCTTGCAGATCCGGACCATGGCGCGGGCGTACGGGCCGTAGCTGCAGCGGCAGAGCGGCACCTGGTTGCAGATCGCGGCGCCGTCGACCAGCCAGCCGATCACGCCGACGTCGGCGAAGGTGAGGGTCGGGTAGTTGAAGATCGAGGAGTACTTCTGCCGTCCGGAGATCAGCTTCTCGGTCAGCTCGGCCCGGTCCACACCGAGGGTCTCGGCGGCGGCGTAGAGGTAGAGGCCGTGGCCGGCCTCGTCCTGGGCCTTGGCGAGCAGGATCGCCTTGCGGCGCAGCGACGGAGCCCGGGTGAGCCAGTTGCCCTCGGGCTGCATGCCGATGATCTCGGAGTGGGCGTGCTGGGCGATCTGGCGGATCAGGGTGGCCCGATAGGCGTCGGGCATCCAGTCCCGGGGTTCGATCCGCTGCTCGGCGGCGACGACCGCCTCGAACCGCTCCTCCTGCACCTGCACTGGGACCGGTTCGGCCACCTCTGTTGTCACCACGGTCCCCTCTCGCGTCCTGCGGCCTGCCGGCTTACCGCCTTGCTGCGTGCCGCCTGCTGTCGTGCGGCGCGGGCCGGGTGGCGGCTGGTTCCGCTGCCGCCCGCGCTACCGACTGACCGTTCGGTCGGTTCCATTGTGCGTGGTGAGACGGCGGCCTGACAAGGGAATCAGGCCGCCGTGCGACGCGGACCCCGGACCGGGGCTCCGGACCGGGGCTCGGGCGGGGGCGCGGGCGGGGGCGCGAGGTGGGCCGGGAGGCGGCCGGGAGCCAGCCCGAGGTGGGGCCCCGGCCGCCCGCCCGGCCCCTCGTATGACCTCTCGCGCGACCGGACCCCCGTGCGCCTAGACCGACGCGCGCAGGCGGGCCAGCTCCTCGGCGCGGGCGGCGCGCTTGGCGAAGACCTTCTCCGTGCGGTCCTCCATCCGGCGAAGCGCCGTGCGGCGGCCCCGGTGCGAGAGCCGGTCGATGTAGAGGCCGCCGTAGAGGTGGTCGGTCTCGTGCTGGAGGCAGCGGGCGAAGTAGCCCCGGCCCTCCACGACCAGCGGGCGGCCGTCCAGGTCGCGGCCGCGCACCACCGCGAAGTCCGGCCGCGCCAGCTCCAGGTACGGGCCGGGGACGGAGAGGCAGCCCTCCTCGGCCTCGGCCAGCCGGCGGGCATCGGCGGGCAGCTCGTCCAGCACCGGGTTGAAGATGTGGCCGACGTGCCGGACGCCGTCCTCGTCGAAGCAGTCCCAGACGAAGGCTTGGAGGTCCACGCCGATCTGGTTCGCGGCGAGGCCCGCGCCCTCGGCCACCCACATCGCGGCGAACATGTCGTCCACCAGCCGGGACAGCTCGGGCGCGCCGAACTCCTCCTCCCTCACCGCCCGGCACCGGCGGTGCAGCACCTCTTCCCCCACCACCGTGATCCGCCGCACCTCCCCGCGCAGCGCCTCCGGCGGCACCTCCGGATAGGCCGCCACCCACTCGCCCCGCACCCGCACCGCCCCGCGGGCCGCCCGCGATGCCCTGGTCCCCCGCGCCGTGTGTGGCGCCTGGGCTGCCTCCCCTACCTGTGGCGCTTGTGGCGCCCGCGGTGCCTGCAGTGCGCGTGGCGCCTTTAGCGCCCGCGGTGCCTGTGATGCCTGTGGCGCCTGTGGTGCCTGTGGCGCCTGTGGTGCCTGTGGTGCCTGCATGGGCGACTGTTCGGCCATGGCCGGACTCCCCTCTCAGAGCTTTCGGTGCGTGCGCCAATCCATACTTTGCAAAGTGTGACTTTGCAAATAGCAGGTAGGGGGAATCATGGCGACCTGGGGTGATTTCTCCATCGATGACTTGCCAGTCACTTTGCAAACAGGCATCTTTGCAAAGTGACCACCGACGAGACGCCGCCGACCGAGCCCACGCGCCCGCTGGATGCCGCGAGCGCTGCGGAGGCTCGGGGGCCGAAGCCGCTGGAGATGCCGCCGAACCGGCCGTTGCCGCACCACCCGATCCGGCTGGCGCTGCTCGACCTGATCGCCGAGTGCGGGAAGATCACCTCCAACCAGGCGGCCCAGCATCTGCACCAGAGCTCCGGCACCTGCTCGTTCCACCTGCGCCAGCTCGCCCGTTACGGCCTGATCGAGGAGGCGCCCACCGTCGACGGCCGGTCGCGCCCCTGGCGGCTCCGGTGGGAGGGGTCGCTGATGCCCCCCGGCAGTGCCACCGAGCCGGCAGGTTCGCCGGGCTCCCCCGTCCCGGCTTCGCCGTCGTCGCGGCGGCTCGCCCCTGGCCTGGCCGCCGGTCTCGCGGAGGACCTCGCAGAGGATCTCGAGGACACCAGCTACCGCCAGTGGCTCGCCCACCGGGCGCAGGCCCCCGCCGAGTGGCGGCGCGACGAGGCGTCCAGCGACGTCCTCCACCTCACCCCCGAGGAGCTGGCCGATCTCGGCGCCGCCGTCCGCGCGCTGCTCGCCCCCTACCGGCGCCGCGGGCCCGCCCCCGGCACTCGCCCGGTGGCCGCGGTGACCCGCCTGTTCCCTCTGCTCGACCACCCGTCCGAGAGCGGCGGCCTGCCATAGCGGCCGGTGACCGGAAGCCGCTAGCCGGTGACCGGAAGTCGCTAGCCGGTGACCAGTAGCCGGGTGCCACCGGCCCCGCTCCCCGGCAGAACCGCACGATGGCGCGGGCCCGCCGCCCGGTCTGCGCCGGACGACGGGCCCGCTACTCCGGATACGGAACCGCGTCAGCCCTCCGACCGGTCCCGCAGGCGTGGCAGCGGTACGGCGAGAAGCGCCGCCAGCAGGGCGATCCGGGGGGCCAGCTGGTCGATCCGGATGTGCTCGTGCCGGGCGTGTGCCCCGGCTCCGACCGCGCCGAAGCCGTCCAGCGTCGGCAGCCCGCGCGATCCGGGCAGGTTGGTGTCCCCGGCCCCGCCGGCCGGGGCGCCGTCCAGCTGCTGCCCGAGCACCGCGGCGAGGGAACGGACGTGCCGCAGCAGCGGGTTGGCGGAGCGCTCCTGCCAGGCCGGCCGGCTGGACAGCACCTCCGTCCGCACCCGCGCACCCGGGCGCAGCGCGGTGAGGTGGGCCAGGCTGTCGAGTGTGCGGCGCTGTGCCTCGGCGGTGGCGAAGCGCAGGCCGAGTTCGGCCTCGGCGCGGCCGGCGATGACATTGGCCCGGGTGCCGCCGCTGATCCGCCCGGCGTTGAGTTCGGTGCCGGGCCGGCCGGCGAGTCCGCGGACGGCGACCAGCTGGTCGACTAGTTCGTCGACGGCGGAGACGCCCTGGGCGGCGTCGTTTCCGGCGTGCGCCTCGCGTCCGGTGACGGTGAGCCGCACCCGGGTGCTGCCACGGCGGGCGGTCTTGAGCCGGCCGTCCGGGTGGGGTGGTTCGAGGCCCAGGACGGCGGCCGCGCCGCGCAGTTGGCGTTCGACCAGGCGGCGGCCGTCGGGGCTGCCGACCTCCTCGTCCGAGACGACGACCAGCCGGACGGTGCGGTGCGGGCGCTGGCCGAGGTCGGCGAGCAGGGCGAACGCGCCTTCCAGGGCTGCGAGTCCGCCCTTCATGTCGACGACGCCGGGGCCGCTGAGGGTGCCGTCCTGTTCGGTGACCGGCCAGTCGTTGAGGATGCCGGCCGGCCAGACGGTGTCGTGGTGGCCGACCAGGAGGAGGTGCGGCAGCGTCTCGTCCTGGCCGGCCCACTGGAGGACGAGGTGGTCGCCGGCCGGGCCGGGCTCGCGGTGGACGGTGGCGCCGGTGGCGCGGAACCCGGCGGCCAACTCCTCGGCGAGGGCGTTGAGTCGGGGGGCGTCGCCGCTGGGTGACTCGATCCGGGCGAGGTCGGCGCAGCGGCGGCGGACGGCGCCGGCCAGGGTGCGGGCGCGTGAGCTGAGGGCCTGGGGCAGTCCGGGGAGTGCGGCGGTGGGGCTGGGCTGGCTGTCGCTGTCGGTGGCGGGTGGGGCGGCGGCGGGGGCGTTCGCCGGGAGAGGTGGCAGCACGAGGGCGGTGGCGGTTGTGGTGGCGGCGACGGTTGCCGTGGTGGTGGTGACGGTTGCCGTGACGCCGGCGGTGGTGGTGATGGTGACCGCGGCGGTGGCGGGTGGGGTGGCCGGGGAGGCGGCGGTTCCGGTGCCGGCGCCGACTCCTGTGCCGAGGGCGGGAACGGGCGCGGGCGCGGCGGCCGGTGCGGTGGTGTCGGCCGGGGTGAGTGCGGGCTCGGTGGTCACGGTCGGCGCGACGGGCGGCCGGACGGCTTGGGGACTCAACGCTCGCCTCCGCGGCCGCCGCCGGTATTCAGCGGCCGCACCGGCCGGCCGGACCAGCCCGGGTGCCCGGACCAGCCGGGGCGTGCGGCCCCGGCCAGACGTAGGGTCCGCCAGGGCGGCCCGTCTGGCCCAAGTGCGGTGGAACGGCTGGGCGGCATGCTTGGCATTGCGTCCTCCTCGCTCGATCCGGTGGCCCCGGTCGGCCCGGAGCCCCGTGGACGGCGGCTTCGATGCGGTGGGCGCAGTGACTGCACCGCCGCAGGGAAGCCGAGATGTGAGCCTAGAAGAACCGTTCGGTTTCCTGCGAGGTGGCCCTGTTCCCAGCGTGCCGGAGGCCGGGCCCGCCTCGGGCGCCCGCCGGAGAACGGTGGCAGGCGTACGGCGCGCGGGCCTGGGTCGGCGCGCGAGCGCGGTCGCCGGATCGCGCCCATCTCCACCATGGACCCCGCGCCCGGGTTCGGCAGCGCAAACGGCCAAGGCACGGCATTTCCACGCCGGATGGGTGACTTCGGCTCAACGCTCGGTACCAGGCGGCGGGTCGCGGGTGGTGGCAGCAGAGGGTCCCGACCGGATGGGCGGCGGTCGGTGTCGTCGGCCGGTGCCCGGCTGCCGGTGTCTTCGGCCGCCGCGGTCGGTCGCGGTCGTCGGTCGCGGTCGTCAGCCACCGCCGTCAGTCGCGGTCGTCGACGACTCCGGCGTCGCGGGCGAGCAGGGCGGCCTGGACGCGGTTGCCGACCTCGAGTGCGGTGAGGATCCGGCTGACATGGGCCTTGACAGTGCTCTCCCGCATCCCGAGCACGCCGGCGATCTCGGCGTTGGACAGTCCGCGGGCGAGTTCGCGGAGCACGTCCGTCTCACGCGGGGTGAGCCCGGCGACGCGGCTGCGGGCGGTGAGCGAACGCGGTGCGCCGCTGCGGTGGTAGCGGTCGATGAGGCGGCGGGCGGCGGCCGGATGCACCATGCCCTGGCCGTCCGCCACGATGTGGACGGCGCGGGCGATCTCGGCGGGCGGGGTGTCCTTGAGCAGGAAGCCGTCGGCGCCGGCGGCGAGCGCCTGGTAGACGTACTCGTCCAGGTCGAAGGTGGTGAGCGCGATGACGCGCGGGCCGTCCGGCAGCTCGCGCAGGCGACGGGTGGCGGCGATGCCGTCGAGCCGGGGCATCCGGATGTCCATCAGGGCGACGTCGATGCGTTGGCGGCGGGCCAGCTCCACGGCCTGGAGCCCGTCGGCTGCTTCGGCAACGACGGTGAGGGCAGGGTCCTGGGTGAGCAGGTCGACGAGGCCGAGGCGGACCAGCGCGTCGTCGTCGACGACCATGGTGCGGATCATGTGCCCTCTCCGGGTGGTGTCGGTGAACTGTCCCACCGGGTGTGCGGCCCGGTCTGTGGTCCGGTCTGTGATCCGGTGCGCGGCTGCGGGGCCTGCCAGGCCCGGGGTGGCGGGGTGGGCGGGCGCTCGGGCGACGGGAGGCGGGCCGCGAGGCGGAAGCCGCCGTGGCCGTCGGTGCCGGCGTCGAGGTGTCCGCCGAGCGCGCCGACCCGTTCGGCGAGCCCGACCAGCCCGTAGCCACCGCCGGTGCAGGCCCCGGACGGTGCCGGCTGGCCCGGGCCGTTGCGCACCTCGACGGTGGTTGCCGGGGCGCCGTAGCGGACGCGGACGGTGACGGGTGCGGCATGCGCGTACTTGCGGGCCTTGGTCAGCGCCTCCTGCACCAGGCGGTGGACGGCCAGGCGGTGGGTGGTCGGTACGGTCTCCGGGTCACCGTCGAGGGCGAGTTCGACCGTCTGCCCGGCTACGGCGGCCTCTCCGACGAGTTCGGTGAGGTCCCGCAGGGCGGGCGCGGGTACCGGCGCGGGCGCGGGTGTGCAGGCGGGCTCGGGCCTGTGCACGGAGTTCGACCGGGGTGGTACGGCCTCGGCCGCGCGGTGCGCCGGCGGGGTGGCCGCGACGTGCCGGAGGCCGGCGACGAGTGGCCCGGATCGGTCGAGTGGCCGGGACCGGCCCGGTGACCGGAGTCCGGGCGGCAAGGTGGGTACGGCCAGGAGGCGCGTCTCGCCCGGCGGATGGGGCGCAGGAGGCGGGTAGGGCGCGTCCGGCGGGTGGGACGCAGCAGGCGGGAGGGGTGCGGCAGGCAGGTGGGGCGTGTCCGGCGGATGGGGATCGTCCGGGAGCCGGGGGTCGGAGCGGAGGACGCCGAGGACGTCGCGCAGGTCGTCGAGCGAGCGGGCGGCCGTCGAGCGGAGGAGTTCCAGCCGGTGGGCGAGCCGGTCGGGGTCGGCGGCGACGGTGCCGGCGACGGCCTGGTCGCTTAGGACGCCGGCGTGCAGGACGAGCAGGCTGAGGCGGTGTGCCAGGACGTCGTGCATCTCCCGGGCGATCCGGGCGCGTTCGGCGGAGCGGGCCTGTTCGGCGCGGAGTTCGCGCTCGCGGCGCAGCGCGTCGACCTGGGCGTGCAGGGTGTGGATCAGGACGCGGCGGCCGTGCAGCCAGAGGCCGAGGGAGAGGGCGGCGGCTTCGACGAGCAGTTGTGATCCGGTGGTTCCGGCCCAGCCGAGGAGCGAGTCGGCGCGGACCGAGCTGAGTACGGCGATGGCGGCTCCGCCGGCCATGGCGGGCCCGGCCCGGCCGGTGGAGGCGAGGTAGAAGACGCTGAACAGGCCGGGGAAGGCGCGGTTGAGCAGACCTGCGGTGGCGACGGGGAGGACGGCGGAGGCGACCGGGTGGCGGCGGGCGAGGACGAGGGAGAGGGCGGAGAGGGCGGCGGCGGCCGTGCGCAGCGGCCGGAGGGACGCGTCGGTGACGGCCCACTGGGCGTACGTCTCCTCGGCTGCGAGGGCGAGGACGGTGAGCAGGAGCAGGGTCTCCGTCCAGCGGCGGCGGCCGGGTGCGTACCAGCCGAGCAGGGCGGTGGCGGGCGGGCGTGGGTCGGGGTGGTGCGGGGGGCCTGAGTGGTCGGGGCGGTTCGGGTGGCCTGGCTGGTCGGGGTGGTCGGCGGGCTGCTGGTGGCCTGTGGTCACGCGGTCTCCTCCCGTCGGCCTGGGCCGATGGTATGGGCCGCCCATGACGCCGGTCCCCCGTCCAAAGACCAACGCCACCCTCGACTTTCGTCGGGGGTGGGCGTCGCGGATCGGCCGATTCGGGCGGGGTCGGGCGTCTCTAGCGTCGGTGTCATGACGACGGATCAGCTCGGCTCACGCCCCCACTCCCCTGCACGGCCCTGGTGTGACGGTCCCGGCCGGCTCGCCGGTGACCGGCTGCTGTTCCTCGGCGAGGCGCTGCGCACGTTCCACAGTACGGGCGCACTGGCGCCGAGCGGGCCGGAGTTGGTGAACGCCCTGGTGGTCCCGATGACCAGCCGTCCGGACCGGCCGCTGTCGGTGCTGGAGGTCGGCGCCGGGACGGGGGTGGTGACCCGGCGGCTGGCCCAAGTGCTGTGTCCGGGCGACCGGTTGCACGTGGTCGAGGCGAACCCGCGGTTCGCCGATCGGCTGCTGGCCGACGCGGAGCTGGCCCGGCGCGGGCCGGAGGTCGGGTTGCGGCTGTCCGTCTGCGGGGTGGAGGAGCTTCCGGAGGTCCGGCCGGAGGTGTCGAGCCGGGGCGGGAACGGTGGCGGGGGTGACGGGGGTGCCGTCGACGGCACCGGGGGTGAGGTACGACGTGATCATCTCCGGTCTGCCGTTCACCAACTTCGAGCCGGCGCAGGTGCGGCACGTCCTGGACCTCTATCTGCGGCTGCTGGTGCCGGGGGGCGAGCTCACCTACTTCGGGTACCTGGGCACCACGGCCGCCCGGACGCTGCTGTCGGGGGCCCGGCACGGGGCGCGGCACCGGGCGGTGGTGCGGCTGCTGCGACGGTTCGAGGCGGCGTACGGGCTGGGGAGCCGGACGGTGTGGCGCAACCTGCCGCCGGCCCGGGCCCACCTGCTGCGCGCGCCGGGCGCCGGGCGGGTACCGCTGCCGGCCGGGTCGACGGGCGGGGCGGTGGACGGCGCTCGATGATGGACCGGGGCCGGCCCCGGCTCCGTGTCCGGCAGCGAGGAGCCTCCGATGACCGTCACGGTACGCGACGCCGAATTGAGCAGCCGCTTCGAGGCCTGGGCGGACGACGCCTTGGCCGGCTTCGCCGAGTACATGCGCAGCGACCACCTGGTGGTGTACCCGCACACGGTGGTGCAGCCGGCCTTCGAGGGGCAGGGGATCGGCGGCGCGCTGGCCCGGGCGGCCCTGGACGACGCCCGCGAGCGCGGGCTGCCGGTGCTGGCGACGTGCCCGTTCATCAAGGCGTAAATGCTGCGCCACCCCGAGTACGCGGACCTCGCGTACGAGAACCGCAGCCGGGTGAGTGACTGATGGGCGGCGGGGAGGGCGCCGAGAGGGCCGACGGACCCGGCCGGCCGGGTGCGAGGACGTACGAGGCCGCGGGGATCGCGGTGACCTTCGACCCGCAGGTTTGCCGGCGCGCGGCCGAGTGCGTGCACGGGCTGCCGTCGGTGTTCGACACGGCGCGGCGGCCGTGGATCACGCCGGACGGGGCGGAGCCGGGGGTGATCGCCGAGGTGGTGCGGCGCTGTCCGACGGGTGCGCTCCGCTACCGGCTGGCGGATGGCGGGACGGAGCAGCCGGAGCGGCCGACGTCGGTGCGGCGGATGCCGGACGGGCGGCTTCTGGTGCGCGGGGAGCTGAGGGTGGTGGATGCCGAGGGTGGGGTGCGGGAGACGCCGAGGGCGATGTTGTGCGGTTGCGGGCGCAGCGCCGGGCAGCCGTACTGCGACCGGCGTGGGGTGTGCGGCGGGGCGGCGGGCTGAGGGGGGCGAGCGGCGCGCGGCCGCCCGACAGGTAACAGAAAACAGATAACAGATGATGACTGACAGATTTTGAATTCTGTTAGTCGTCGTGTCATGGTTGACCTCGGCCACACCCCGCCGCCCCTCCCCGTCAGGAGCACCCCATGCCGTCCACCCCCCGGATCCACCAGCGCGCCCTCGGCTCCACCGGCCTCACCACCTCCGCCCTCGGCCTCGGCTGTATGGGCATGTCAGACCTCTACGGCCCGGCCGACGAGGCGGAGAGCATCGCCACCATCCACGCCGCGCTCGACGCCGGCGTCACCCTGCTCGACACCGGCGACTTCTACGGCATGGGCCACAACGAGCTGCTGGTCCACGACGCCCTGCGCGGCCGCGACCGCGAGAGCGTCCAGATCAGCGTGAAGTTCGGCGCCCAGCGCAGCCCCGACGGCCAGTGGCTCGGCTACGACGCCCGCCCGGCCGCCACCAAGACCGCTCTCGCCTACACCCTGCGCCGCCTGCGCACCGACTACATCGACGTCTACCGCCCGGCCCGCCTCGACCCGAACGTCCCGGTCGAGGAGACCGTCGGCGCGATCGCCGACCTCGTCAAGGCCGGCTACGTCCGCCACATCGGCCTCTCCGAGGTCGGCGCCGACACACTGCGCCGCGCCGCCGCCGTCCACCCCATCAGCGACCTGCAGATCGAGTACTCGCTCATCTCGCGCTCGATCGAGGACGAGATCCTGCCCGCCGCCCGCGAGTTGGGCATCGGCGTCACCGCGTACGGGGTGCTGTCGCGCGGCCTGCTCAGCGGCCACTGGGACAACGAGCGCGCCCTGGCCGGGGCCGACTTCCGCGGCCACAGCCCGCGCTTCCAGGGCGACAACCTCACCCACAACCTCAAGCTGGTCGAGGCGCTGCGCGCGGTCGCCTCCGAGCGGGGCGCCGGCGTCGCCCAGGTCGCGATCGCCTGGGTCGCCTCGCGCGGCGAGGACATCGTCCCGCTGGTCGGCGCCCGCCGCCGCGACCGGCTGGCCGAGGCCCTCGGCGCCCTGGACGTCACGCTCACCGAGGCCGACCTGGCCGCCATCGAGGCCGCCGTCCCCGCCGGGTCCGCCGCCGGGGAGAGGTACGCTGCCGCTCAGATGGCCCACCTCGACAGCGAGCGCTGACCGCGGCACCAGCCCCGGCCGACGCACGGCGGCCGGGGCCGGGCCGGGCCGGCCCGACAACCGCAGCACGACAACCGCAGCACCCCGCCGGCACGCAGCACGCACCACCCCTGTCAGCCGCAGCACCGTCCGCCGTCCCGGCCGGCGCACCACCGTAAGGATGTACCTCCCCGTGACCACGGACAGCGCACTCACCCCCGAGCAGATCCTGAGCGCGACGGAGGACGTCCTCAGGCGGTTCGGGCCGGCCAAGGCCACGGTCGTGGACGTCGCCCGCACTCTCGGCGTCAGCCACAGCAGCGTCTACCGCTTCTTCCCGAGCAAGGCGGCGCTGCGCGAGGCCGTCACCCAGCGCTGGCTCGACCAGGCCCACGAGGACCTGCAGCACATCGCCGCCGAGCCAGGCCCGGCCGTCGAACGGCTGCACCGTTGGCTGGAGACGCTGTTCGCCGCCAAGCGGAAGAAGGCGCTCGACGATCCGCAGCTGTTCGCCACCTACATGACGCTGGTCTCCGAGACCAGCAGCACCGTCGAGACGCATCTCGACACGTTGGTCGGCCAGATCGGCCAGATCATCCAGAACGGCGTCGAGACCGAGGAGTTCAGGCTCACCCAGATCGAATCGACCGCCCGCGCCGTCTTCGAGGCCACCGCCCACTTCCACGACCCCGCGTACGCCTCCGAGTGGGCCGACCCGCACGCCCCTGAGCGTTTCGAGGCCCTCTGGAAGCTCATCCTCGGCGGCCTGCGCACCCCGTAGGACGTCCGACAGGACGTCCGACAGGACGTCCGACAGGACGCCGAGCAGGCGCCGAGCACGGCGTCTGGCAGAACCTCCCGCCAGGACACCGGGCCCCACTCCGCCCCCACCCCGGGGCGTCAATCCACTCGCCGACCCGCAGCACGGCCCCGCAGACCGGGGCCGGGTCCGCAACGGCCGGGCCCGGTCCGCAGCCGGCGTCAGCGGCCCGCGTCAGCGGCGGGAGTTGCCGAAGAGGATCCGGTACAGGATCAGCAGCACCAGCGCCCCGCCGATCGCCGACGCCCAGGTGGCCAGGTCGAAGAAGTGCGCGGCCACCGGCCGGTGCAGGAAGTGCGAGGAGATCCAGCCGCCGACGAAGGACCCGGCGATGCCGATCAGGGTGGTCACCACCAGGCCTCCCGGGTCCCTCCCCGGCAGCAGCAGCTTGGCCAGGGCCCCGGCCACCAGGCCCAGCACGATCCACGCGACGATACCCATGCGTCCTCCCACCCTCCACGACTCCGCGACGGCGGTCCCGTCCGGGCCGCTCTGCTGCGAAGGACGCGCCGGTGCGCCCCTCCGGTTCCGGTGCGCCGGGCGTGGCACCGGCCGCCGGGACGGCCCGCGCAGCGATACTGCGGCCATGCGCATCCTGATCGCCACCGCCGGCTCCCGGGGCGACGTCGCCCCCTTCACCGGACTCGGCGCCCGGCTCCACGCGGCCGGCCATCAGGTCGCCGTCGCGACCCACACCACCTTCGCCGACTCCGTCCACGCGGCCGGGCTGGAGTTCCGCGCCCTCCCCGTCGACCCGCGCGCCGAACTCGCCTCCGCCCGCGGCCAACGCCTCCTCCGGGCCGGCGCCGGACCGCTCGGAATCCTCCGACTCCTGCGCCTCGGGCGCGCCTTCCTGCCAGCCCTCGGCGACGGCATCGCCTCGGCCACCGAGCTGGGCGCCGACCTGCTCCTCACCACCAGCACCACCTCCGCGCTCGGCCAGGTCGCCGCCGAGGCCGCCGGCATCCCCACCCTCGGCCTCTACCTCCAGCCCCTTTCCCCCACGCGGGAGTTCGCCCCGGCCGTCACCGGCACCAGGTCACTGGGCCGCACCGGGAACCTGCTCGCCGGCCACGCCGTCCAGGCCGCCACCGACCGTCTCTTCGCCCCCGCGGTGCGCCGGCTCCGGCGCCGGCTGGGCCTGCCGGCGCGCAGCATCGCACGGGCCCGGCGTCATCACCCCGTCCTGCACGGCTTCTCCCCCGCCGTCGTCCCGCGCCCCGCCGACTGGCGCCCGGGCCTCGACGTCGCCGGCTACTGGTGGCCCCGCACCGACCCCGGCTGGCAACCCCCGCCCCGGCTGGCCGACTTCCTCGCCGCCGGCCCGCCGCCCGTCTTCGTCGGCTTCGGCAGCCTGGTCGTCCCCGACCCCGAGCGTGTCACCGCCACCGTCCTCGCCGCCGTGCGGGCGGCCCGCGTCCGCGTCGTCCTGCAGTCCGGCTGGAGCGGCCTCGCCGCGCCCGACAGCGACACCGTCCTCACCATCGACGACGCCCCGCACGAGTGGCTCTTCCCCCGCACGGCCGCCGTCGTCCACCACGCCGGGGCCGGCACCACCGCCGCCACGCTCCGCGCCGGCACGCCCGCCGTTCCCGTCCCGGCCCAGCTGGACGCCCCGTTCTGGTCCGCCCGCCTCACCCGCCTCGGCACCACGCCGGGGCCCGTTCCCCTCCCCGCCCTCACCCCGGCCCGCCTGGCCGGCGCGATCCGGCAGACCCTCGACGATCCCCACTACCGCACCCGCGCCCGCTCCGTCGCCGCCACCCTCGCCGCCGAGGACGGCACGGCGAAGGTCCTCGCCGCCATCGAGCGGCTCGGCGGCTGAGCCCCGCCGGACACTCCCACGGACACCCCCGCGGACAGCACCCCAGGCACCCCCACCGACGACACCCCCGCCAACGCCCGCCACCGACGGCACCGCCCTGGCGAGCGGCGCCGCTCCGGTCACCCCCGGGGGCCGCGCCCCGTCGTCACGGTGAGCGCCGTGTAGAGCGCCAGGGACGAGGTGAGGCCGACGGCCCAGCCGTAGTCGGCGAGCGGTTCGAGGAGCGGGACGAGGCCGTCCGCCGGGAAGGGGCCGCCGTGGGAGCCGCCGACCGCGAGGAGGCCGCCCACCAGCAGGACGGTGACGGCACGCCAGTTCCAACCGGCCGTGTACCAGTAGGCGCCGTGCGGGCGGTAGAGGTCGGCGAGGTGGAGGCGGGTACGGCGCAGGAGCCAGTAGTCGGCGATGAGGACGCCGGCGACGGTGCCGAGCAGCCCGCCGACGACTCCCAGCCAGGTGAAGATGTAGACGTGCGGGTCGGAGATCAGCTTCCAGGGGAAGATGGCGATCCCGACGACGCCCGTGATCAGCGCCCCGGTACGGAAGTTGACGAGGCGCGGCATCAGGTTGGCGAGGTCGTAGGCGGGCGAGACCACGTTGGCGGCGATGTTGACGGAGAGGGTCGCGACGAGGACGGTCAGCAGGGCGAACAGGATGCCGACCGGGTTCTCCATCTTGGCGGCGAGCGCGATCGGGTCCCAGACGGGTTCGCCGTAGACGGCCTGCGAGCCGGAGGTGACGAGGACGGAGAGCAGCGCGAAGAGGGTCATGGTGGTGGGCAGGCCGAGGGCCTGGCCGCGGATCTGGGCGCGCTGGCTGCCGCCGAAGCGGGTGAAGTCGGGGATGTTGAGGGAGAGGGTCGACCAGAACCCGATCATGCCCATGAGGGCGGGGAAGAAGACCTTCCAGAAGTCGCCGTCCCAGCCGAGCCGGGAGGGCTGGTCGAGCAGCGGGCCGAAGCCGCCCGCCTTGACGGTGATCCAGACGAGCAGGGCGAGGGCGCCGACGATGACGAAGGGCGCGGCCCAGTTCTCGAAGCGGCGCAGGGTCTCCATGCCGCGGGCGATGACGGCCATCTCGATCAGCCAGAACAGCAGGAAGGAGAGCCACTGCGTCCACGGGTAGCCGCCGAACTCGGCGGCGGTGCGCCAGGATTCGCCGAGGAGCTTGCCGGCGAGCAGGAAGATGCCCTCGCCGCCGATCCAGGTCTGGATGCCGAACCAGGCGCAGGCGACGGCGGCCCGCAGGAGGGCGGGCAGGTTGGCGCCGCGCAGGCCGAAGGAGGCGCGGGCGAAGACCGGGAAGGGGATGCCGTACTTGGTGCCGGCGTGGCCGGTGAGCAGCATCGGCGCGAGCACGATGAGGTTGGCGAGGGCGATGGTGAGGACGGCCTGTTTCCAGTCCATGCCGAGGGCGACGAGGCCGGAGGCGAGGGTCCAGGACGGGATGTTGTGGGCCATGCCGACCCAGAGGGCGAGGAAGTTGTAGGTGGTCCAGGTGCGGCGGCCGACGGGGACGGGGCGCAGGTCGTCGTTGGTGTAGCCGTTGGCGGGCAGGGCCGGGGCGGCCGGGTCCAACTCGACCCGGCCGTCGGCGTGCTGGAGTTGGCGCGCCGGCTCCGCGGAGCCGTCCCCTATCTCGGCGATCCCGGTCACGGGCGGGTACCTTCGCGCAACTGCGGGATGACGTCGGTGCCGTAGGCGTCGATGGTGGCTTCGACGGCGTCGTGCATGGCGTAGACGGCGAACTGGTCGACGCCGAGGGCGCGGAGCCGGCGGAGGCGTTCGCGCTGGGCCTCGACCGGGCCGATGAGGCAGAAGCGGTCGACGATCTCGTCGGGGACGAAGGCGGTGTCGGGGTTCCCGGCCCGGCCGTGGTGGCTGTAGTCGTAACCTTGGCGGCCCTTGATGTAGTCGGTGAGGGCGTCGGGGACGAGGGCGGAGTGTTCGCCGTAGTGGGTGACGAGGTCGGCGACGTGGTTGCCGACCATGCCGCCGAACCAGCGGCACTGTTCGCGGGCGTGGGCGAGGACCTGCGGGGAGTCGTCGGCGGTGACGTAGGCGGGGGCGGCGACGCAGATGGTGACGTCGGCGGGGTCTCGGCCGGCTTCGGCGGCGGCGTTGCGCACGGCCTTGATCATGAACTCGGTGAGGTAGGGGTCGGCCAGTTGGAGGATGAACCCGTCGGCCTGACGCCCCGTCAGATTGAGCGCCTTCGGTCCGTACGCGCCCATCCAGACGGGCAGCCGGGCACCGGGGCGGACCCAGGGCAGGTGCATCTCGGTGCCGTCCACCTCGACGGTGCGACCCTCGGCCAGCTCCTTGACGGCGTGCATGGCCTCGGAGAGCCGGGCGAGGGTCGCGGGGTGGCGGCCGGCGACGCGCATGGCGGAGTCGCCGCGGCCGATGCCGCAGACGGTGCGGTTGCCGTACATGTCGTTGAGGGTGGCGAAGAGGGAGGCGGTGACCTCCCAGGTGCGGGTGGAGGGGTTGGTGACCATCGGGCCGACGGTCAGCTTCGTCGTCTCGGCGAGGATGCGGCTGTAGATGACGAAGGGCTCCTGCCACAGGACGCAGGAGTCGAAGGTCCAGCCGTTGGTGAAGCCGGCCTGTTCGGCGCGGATCATGCGGTCGATGAGGAGGCGGGCGGGCGGGTCGGTCTGCAGGACGAGGCCGATGTCCATGAGGGCTCCGTAAGGTGGCGGGCGGCCCGGGAGGGCCGGGGCTGCCCGGGGAATGCCGGGCTCGGGTGCGGGGTGCGCCCGGGGAACGCCGGACCCGGGGCCGGTGAGGCCCGGCCCCGGGCGACGGCGGAGGTCAGACCAGGTACTGGCAGGTGTCGCGGCGCAGGAAGGTGCCGTGGCCGGCGCGGCCGAGCCACCGGCCGTCGTCGAGGACGACGGTGCCGCGGGAGAGCACCGTCCGGGCGCGGCCGGTGAGTCGGCGGCCTTCGTAGGCCGAGTAGTCGACGTTCATGTGGTGGGTGGCGGCGGAGACGGTCTGCACGGCGGTGGGGTCGTAGACGACCAGGTCGGCGTCGGCTCCGGGGGCGATGGTGCCCTTGCGCGGGTGGAGGCCGAACATCCGGGCCGGGGTGGTGCAGGCGATCTCGATCCAGCGGCGGCGGGTGAGGTGTCCGTCGACCACGGCCTGGTGGAGGAGGTCCATGCGGTTCTCCACGCCGGGCAGGCCGTTGGGGATCTTGGAGAAGTCGCCGCGGCCGAGCTCCTTCTGGCCCACGTAGCAGAACGGGCAGTGGTCGGTGGAGACCACCTGGAGGTCGTTGGTGCGCAGGCCGCGCCAGAGTGCCGCCTGGTGTTCGCGGGGGCGCAGCGGGGTGCTGCACACGTACTTGGCGCCCTCGAAGCCGTCGGCGCCCTCCTCGGCGAGGTTGTCGGTGGAGAGGAAGAGGTACTGGGGGCAGGTCTCGCCGAAGACGTTGTGGCCGTCGTCGCGGGCGCGGGTGAGTTCGGCGAGCGCGGAGGCGGCGGAGACGTGGACGACGTAGAGGGGGCTGCCGGCGACCTGGGCGAGCTTGATGGCGCGGTGGGTGGCCTCGGCCTCCAGGAGCTCGCGGCGGACCTCCCCGTGGTACCGGGGGGCGGTCCGGCCGGCGGCGAGGGCCTGTTCGACCAGCACGTCGATGGCGATGCCGTTCTCGGCGTGCATCATGATCAGCCCGCCGTTGGCGGCGCCGCGCTGCATGGCGCGCAGGATGCGGCCGTCGTCGCTGTAGAAGACGCCGGGGTAGGCCATGAAGAGCTTGAAGGAGGTGGACTCGCCGGAGTCGACGAGGGCGTCCATCTCCTTGAGGACGCCGTCGTTGACGTCGGAGACGATGGTGTGGAAGGCGTAGTCGACGGCGCAGTTGCCGTCGGCCTTGGCGTGCCAGGCGTCGAGGCCTTCGCGCAGGGAGCCCCCGACGGGCTGGACGGCGAAGTCGACGATGGTGGTGGTGCCGCCCCAGGCGGCGGCGCGGGTGCCGGTCTCGAAGGTGTCGGAGGCGGCGGTGCCGCCGAAGGGCAGCTCCATGTGGGTGTGGGCGTCGACGCCGCCGGGGATGACGTAGTGGCCGGTGGCGTCGATGACGGTGTCGGCGGTCCAGGCGAGGGCGGCGTCGCTGCCGGTGGCGGCGAGGGCCACGATGCGTTCGCCCTCGACGAGGACGTCGGCGTGGAGTTCGTCGGCGGCGGTGATGACGAGGCCGCCGCGGATGACGGTACGGGTGGTCATGGTGCGGGCCCCTCTCACGCCTCGGTCAGGGGTCCGTAGGCCTCGGGGCGGCGGTCGCGGTAGAACGCCCACTGCTGGCGGACCTCTTCGATGAGGTCGAGGTCGAGGTCGCGGACGACGAGCTCCTCCTCCTTGTCGGAGGCGACGTCGCCGACGAACTGGCCGCGCGGGTCGACGAAGTAGGAGGTGCCGTAGAAGTCGTTGTCGCCGTACTCCTCGGTGCCGACGCGGTTGATGGCGGCGACGAAGTACTCGTTGGCGACGGCGGCGGCGGGCTGTTCGAGCTGCCACAGGTAGGCGGAGAGGCCGCGGCTGGTGGCGGAGGGGTTGTAGACGATCTGGGCGCCGGCCAGGCCCAGGGCGCGCCAGCCCTCGGGGAAGTGGCGGTCGTAGCAGATGTAGACGCCGACCCTGCCGACGGCGGTGTCGAACACGGGCCAGCCGAGGTTGCCGGGCTTGAAGTAGTACTTCTCCCAGAAGCCCTTGACCTGGGGGATGTGGTGCTTGCGGTACTTGCCGAGGTAGCGGCCGTCGGCGTCGATCACGGCGGCGGTGTTGTAGTAGACGCCGGGCTGGTCCTCCTCGTAGACGGGGACGACCACGACCAGGCCGAGTTCGCGGGCGAGGTCCTGCATCCGGCGGACGGTGGGGCCGTCGGGGACGGCCTCGGCCCAGCGGTAGTGCTCGGGTTCCTGGACCTGACAGAAGTAGGGGGCGTTGAAGACCTCCTGGAATCCGATGATCTTCGCGCCCTGGGCGGCGGCCTCACGGGCGTACCGCTCGTGGAGGGCGATCATCGTCTCCTGGTCCCCGGTCCACCGGGTCTGGACGAGGGCGGCGCGGACGATCTGCGACATGGGTACCTCCGCAACTCCGTGGCCCGGCCGGGGCGGCGGGCCTGCGGTCTGAGGGTTGACGGGGTGGTTCTTGCTGCGGGTTCACGCGTGTGCCGACCAACGCATCTACGTGCGTAGAACGTGGTGCGTAGACCGTAGGCCCGGCCTCGGTGGCCTGACAATACGTCGGGCGTAACGCGGCTGGGGCGATCTTGTTACGCGGACACGCAGGAGCGAGTAGATGGGATGAAACGGTCATCTACCCCGCCAGGACTCTCCTTACTCATTCGGGTGAATCCTGTGCGAGGTACTGCGTATCGGGGTAGTACGCGCCATGATGCTGCTCCGGTACGTCACCGGGCGGTGGCCGACAGTGATCCCTGCCGCCAGGGCGGCCGGGCCCGGGGTGCACGGGGAGGTGGTCGTGGTGGCGGAGTCCGGGGAGCCCTCCACACCCGTTCCGCGCCGCCCGGTGCCGCCGTGGGCCGGCGTGCTGCTCGCGCTCGGCGTGCCCGTCCCGCTCGCGCTCGGGTGGCTGCTCTTCCGCCACTGGGCCCCGGCGGTGCGGGGCGTGGCGCTGGAGCTGGCCGGCACCCGGGAGGCCGCCGAGGCCGTGGCCGGCGGGCACCTCGCGGCGTACCGCTCGGCCCTCGCGGCCGGCTGGTGGCTGCTCGGCGGCTGCACCCTGACACTCGCGGCGGCCGGGCTGCTGGGCCGCTACGTGCTCACCCGGCCGCACTGGCGGCTCACCGCGCTCGCCGGCGGCGGCGCCGGGCTGCTCGCGGGCGCCTGCGGCCTCACGGGGAACGCCCTGCTGGGCGCGGGGCTGGACGCGCTGGAGGCCGCCGGCTCCGACGCCCCCTTCGCCGCCGCGTCCGCGCTCGCCACCGTCATGTGGCTGCTGCTCCTGCCGGCCGCGGCGATCGCCCTGGTCGTCGTCGCCGTCACCCTCCACCGCGCGCTGCGCGCCCTGCTGCGGCGCCCGCCCGAGGCCGCCGCCGATCCCCCCGCAACCCCCGAGGCGCCCGCCCTGGTCCCGCCCTGGCCGGTGGCCACCGCCCGCGGCGGGCGCTGGCCGCCCGGCCGCCGCGCACACCCCCCGCTCGACCACCGGGCCCGCTGGCGCAACGGCGCCGTGGTGCCGCCCGGGCGGGAGCACGCCCGGCTGGGGTTCTGCGTCTCCGGCGGCGGCATCCGGTCCGCCTGCATCACCCTCGGCGCCCTCCAGGAACTGCGGCCCTGGCTGAAACAGGCCCGCTACCTGGTCTCCGTCTCCGGCGGCGGCTACACCGTCGGCGCGCTGCAACTGGCGCTCAGCGACGCGGCGCCCGGCGGCCCGGTGCACGCCGTCTCCGGCCTGACGGCGGACAACGTCCTGGAGCCCGGCTCCCCGGAGGAGGACCACCTGCGCCGGCACGCCAAGTACCTGGCGGACGGCGCCGGGCAGTGGCTGGTCGCCCTCGGGACGCTGCTGCGCGGCCTGGTCGCGGCACTCACCCTGCTGCTCGCCACCGTCCTGGTGATCGGCCTCGGGCTCAGCCGCTTCTACCACCTCGTACCGCTGGCCGACATCGACGGCCTGGCCGCTGCCGGCCTGCGCACCGGCGGGGCCGGCCCGCCCGGCCCGCTCACCGTCCGCCCGCCGGCCGTACTGGCCCTGCTCGGGCTGCTCGCGGCCGCCGTCGCCTGCTGGCTGCTCTGGCTGCTGGCCTTCTCCCTGCTCGGCTGGAACACCCTGCTGCCGCGCACGCTGCGCCGGCTCTCCCACGGCGCGCTGGCGCTGGCGGCGCTGCTGGCCGCCGGCGTCCTGGTGGTGCCCGGGCTCGCCTGGGGCGCGGTCCGGCTCCAGGAGGCGCTCGCGGTCGGCGCGCGCCAGACCGGCGCGGGCATCAGCCTCACCGTCCTGCTCAGCTACCTGGCCCTGCTGCTCGGCATCCTCTGGCACGGGCGCCGGGCCGTCGAGCAGGGCGCGGCGGCGCTCGGCGGGCTGGTGCACGGCGCCAGACGCCTCGGCGGCGGGCTCGGCGGCCGCATCACCGAGTACCTGCTCGTCTGGTCGGCGCTGGCCGCGCTGTCGGCGGGCGCGCTGCTCGCCCTCGGCTGGGCGGTCGCCACCGGGCACGCCTGGCCGGCCGCCGCCCAGGTGCTGCTGCCGCTCGTTCTCGGGTCGGTCGGGCTCAACCTCGACCAGACCTGGATGGGACTGCACCCGTTCTACCGGCGCCGGCTCGCCTCCGCGTTCGCCGTCCGCCGCGCCACCGAGGACGGCGAGGTGCTGGCCCGGCCGTACCACTTCTTCCGCGAGCAGACCCGGCTCAGCCACTACGGCGCCCGGCACCCCGGCTTCCCTCAGGTGGTGTTCGCGGCGGCGGCCAACCTGTCCGGCAACTCCCGTACGCCGCCCGGGCGCCGGGCCGTCTCGTTCACCTTCTCGCACGACTACGTGGGCGGGCCGGACGTCGGCTACGCCCGGACGGACCTGCTGGAGCGGCGTACCCGGCGGCACATCGCCCGGGACCTCACCGTGCAGTCCGCGATGGCCGTCTCGGGCGCCGCGTTCTCCTCGGCGATGGGGCGTCAGTCCCGCGCCTACCAGGGCCTGTTCGCCGTCACCAACGCCCGGCTCGGCAGCTGGCTGCCCAACCCGGCCGTCCTCGGACCGCTCTGGGCGCCCGACCGCGACTGGCGGCGCGCGCCGCAGCCCGCCGTCCGACGGCTCCCCTACCAACTGCGCGAGCTGTGCGGGCGGTTCCCGATGGAGGACCGGTTCCTGCTCACCACCGACGGCGGCCACTACGAGAACCTCGGGCTGGTCGAGCTGCTCCGGCACGGCGTCCGCACCGCGGTCTGCATCGACGCCAGCGGGGACACCTCCTACGCGGCCACCCTGGCGGCGGCGATCACACTCGCCCGCGAGGAGCTGGGCATCACCATCACCCTCCACGAGCCCGAGCTGCTGATCCCCGGCAGTGCGGACGGGCAGCCGCTGCACGGCCTCGCGGCGCGGCTGGCCGACCGGCTCTCCGCCCGAACGGTGATCACCGGGTCCATCCACTACCCGGACGCCCTCACCATCCCGGACGAGGACGGCGAGGACGGCGAGGGCAGCGAAGACGGCGGGGGCGACAGGGACGATGAGGGCAGGGAGGGCAGGGAGGGCGGGGACGGCGGGAAGATCGGCACGCTGATCGTCGTCCAGGCCGTGCTGACCGCCGACATGCCCTACGAGCTGCACTCGTACGCGGTGGCCAATCCGGCCTTCCCCAACGACTCCACCAGCGACCAGTGGTTCGACCACCGGCAGTTCGACGCGTACCAGACGCTGGGCCGCCACCTGGGCGAGCAGGCCGCGCCCGTGATCAAGGCGGCACTGGCGGGTAGGCGCCCGGGCGCAGCGGCCCCCGGCCCGGCGTCCCCGGGCACGGCGAGCCCGGCCACCCCGTCGCACGTCCCGGCGCCGGCCCCGCCCGCACCCCGGCGCGCCACGCAGGGGTGACGAGGCTCGCTTGACTCGTGCCCGTCCCGTCGGGAAGGATCCGGCCCATGGACTCCGGCGCCACTCTGGTCTGCCGCCTGCACGTCGATCTGCGACGCCAGGCCAGTTCCATCTGTGCCTGTTGACCCTGCCTTTCCCCGCCGGTCCCGCCCTGTGACGTCTTCCAGGGCCCGCGCCGCGCACCCGCACCCGCACTCCTGACGCGCCCCGCCCGGCGCACCCGTGCCCGCCCCGCACGTCCGCGGCCACACCTGCATCCACGACCGGGCACGGCCACCCGCCCTCCGCTCGCTCCGCCTTCCCCGAGGACGCCCACATGAGCCTGGACCTCGCAGCCGCCATCGCAGACACCACGCCGTCCACCGCCACCACGACCGCAGAGGCGGCACCCGCCGCCACCGAAGAGACCCGCGCCCCGCTCACGCCCAACGCCCTGCGCACGATCGTCCGCGAGCTGGCCGGGCAGCCCGACCAGTGGATCCCGCACGTCCGGCTCTCCACCGACGAGCGCTGGTACCGGCGGCTGGCGGCCGACGACGACCACGAGGTCTGGCTGATCAGCTGGCTGCCGGGCCAGTCCACCGGGTTCCACGACCACGGCGGCTCGCGCGGCGCGTTCACCGTGGCGCTCGGCGAGTTGGAGGAGCTCTCGCTCGGCGGGCCCGAGCAGGGCCTGCTGATCCGCCGGGTGCCGGCCGGCACCGCCCGGGCGTTCGGCCCCGAGTACGTGCACGACGTCCGCAACACGGCCTCCGGCCCCGCCGTCACCCTGCACGCCTACTCGCCGCCGCTGAGCTCGATGGCGCACTACGACCTGCGGGCCGGTGGCCTGGTCCGCACCTCACAGGAAGGACCGGAGCAGTGGTGACCACCATTGACGACCTGGTGGAGCGCGCCCGCGAGGGCGTCCACCGACCCCGGGCCCGGGAGGCCTACCAGGCGCAGCTGGACGGCGCGCTGCTGGTGGACATCCGCCCGGCGGCACAGCGGGCGGCCGAGGGGGAGATCCCGGGGTCGCTGGTGATCGAGCGCAATGTGCTGGAGTGGCGGCTCGATCCGACCGGCAGCCACCGGATCCCGGAGGCGACGGGGTACGACGTGGAGGTGGTCGTGGTCTGCTCGGAGGGCTACGCCTCCAGTCTGGCCGCCGCCTCGCTGCGTGAGCTGGGGTTGCACCGGGCGACCGATCTGGACGGCGGTTTCGTCGGCTGGGCCGCCGCGGGCCTGCCGACCCGGCCCGGCGGCTGAGGCCCCGGGCCCAGCCGGACGCGGCCGGAACGAGGCCGGGCGCACCCGCCCCGTGGTACGTCGGAGACAGGAGATGATCCAGGTCATAGTCTGATCGGAGTTTCCGCCGGTCCGATGATGGGCAGCCACGCGGGCGGAAGAACGTCCGGGCAGTTGATATGACAGACCGACGGCTGCACCACGCACCGTCAAGTGTCGACAAACCGCCACCGACCGACAGACCGCCACCATCGGCGCCGCCACCGCGGGGCGCCGAGACGAGGAAACTCCCCGTGATCAGATTCGACGGCGCCGGCAAGCGCCACCCCGACGGCACCATCGCCGTCGAGGGCCTGGACCTCGACGTCCCCACCGGCCGGATAACCGTGCTGGTCGGCCCCTCCGGCTGCGGCAAGACGACCCTGCTGCGCATGGTCAACCGGATGGTCGAGCCGACCTCGGGCCGCGTGCTGCTGGACGGCACGGACGTCGCCGAGCTGGAGCCCGCCAAGCTGCGCCGCGGCATCGGGTACGTGATCCAGCAGGCCGGGCTCTTCCCGCACCGCAGGGTGATCGACAACATCGCCACCGTCCCCTACCTCCTCGGCTGGGACCGGAAGACGGCCCGCACCCGGGCCGCCGAGCTGCTGGAGCTGGTCGGGTTGGCGCCCGAGACCGGCAAGCGGTACCCGTTCCAGCTCTCCGGCGGCCAGCAGCAGCGCGTCGGCGTGGCCCGGGCACTGGCCGCCGACCCGCCGGTACTGCTGATGGACGAGCCGTTCAGCGCCGTCGACCCGGTGGTCCGCGCCGGGCTCCAGGACGAGTTGCTGCGGCTCCAGTCCGAGCTGCACAAGACGGTGCTGTTCGTGACGCACGACATCGAGGAGGCCGTGCGGCTCGGCGACCAGGTCGTCGTCCTGCGCGAACAGGGCCGGATCGCCCAGCTCGCCGACCCGCACACGCTGCTCACCGCGCCCGCCGACGACGGCGTGGCCGCCTTCCTCGGCCGTGACCGCGGCCTGCGCGGCCTCGGGCTGCGCCCCGCCACCGCCGTCACCGTCCGCCCGGTGGCCGACGGGCTGCGCTACGGCGGCTGGGAGCTGGCGCTGGACGACGAGCGCCGCCCGATCGGCTGGATCGACCGCGACGCGGCCACCGCCACCCTGCACCCGGCGGCCGGCTACCGGCCCGAGGCCGACACCCTGCGCAGCGCGCTCGACGCCGCCGTCCTCTCCCCCGCCGGGGCCGCCGTCGCGCTGGACGCCGACGGCCGGGCCACCGGGACGGCGAGCCGTGAGGCCGTGCTCGCCGCGCTGGCGGGAGCGCCCGCCCCCGCGAAGACGGCCGGACCTGACGCGGCCCCCCGGCCCGCGACCGGCGCCACCTCGACCACGGCCGACGGAGCCGGTTCGACCACGACCGACGGCACCACCTCCACCACGGCCGACGGAGCCGCTTCGACCGTGGCGGACGGAGTCGTCGGTGGACGATGAACCGCTCGTCCGCTGGTACTGGATCGGCGACCACCTCGGCTACCTCGGCGACCTGCTCGCCGACCACGCGGTGATCGCCCTGCTCCCGGTGCTGATCGGCCTGCTGCTGGCCGTCCCGCTCGGCCTGCTCTGCGCCCGGTTCCCCCGGCTCTACCAGCCGTTCGCCGCCGTCTTCAACGTCGTCTACGCGCTGCCCTCGGTGGCCGTCTTCGTGCTGCTCATCCCCTACACCGGGCTGGCCACCCAGGCGACCGTGATGATCCCGCTGACCTTCTACGCCGTGGCCGTCCTGCTGCCGACCACGGTGGACGGGCTGCGTGCCGTCCCCGAACCGGTCCGGCAGGCGGCGACCGCGATGGGCTACGGGCCGTGGCACCGGCTGGCCGCCGTCGAACTGCCCGCCTCCGTGCCGTACCTGGTGGCCGGGCTGCGGGTGGCGGCGGTCTCCAGCATCTCCCTGGCGAGCGTCGGCGCGCTGATCGGCCGCGGCGGGCTGGGCTACCTGTTCATCGACGGCTTCCAGCGCACCTTCCCGACGCCGATCGTGGCCGGCATCGTGCTGATCGTCGTGCTGGCGCTGGCCGTCGACCTGCTGCTGCTCGGCGCCCGGCGGCTGCTCGCGCCGTGGGCCGTCCGGGAGAAGGAGGCCGTCCGGTGAACTGGCTCTCCTGGCTGGGGGACTTCTTCTCCTCCCCGGACCGCCGCAGCGGCCCGGACTCCATCGTGCACCGCGTCACCGAGCACCTGCTGCTGTCCGGCGAGGCGCTGCTCTGGGCGGCCCTGCTGGCCGTCCCGCTCGGCCTGCTGATCGGCTACACCGGACGCGGCGCCGCCGCCGTGACCTCGCTGGCCGGCGCCGCCCGCGCGCTGCCCACGCTCGGGCTGGTGACGCTGGCGGTGCTGCTGGCCGGGGTCGGCGACACCGCCGTCCTGGTGCCGCTGGTCGCACTCGCCGCGCCGCCGCTGCTGGTGGCCGCCGTCGAGGGGGTCCGCGGCACCGACCCGGACGTCCGGGACGCGGCGCGCGGCGTCGGGCTGACGCACCCGCAGGTACTCCGGCAGGTCTGCCTGCCATCCGCGCTGCCGACCCTGCTGGCCGGCTTCCGGACCGCGACCGTCCAGGTGATCGCGACGGCGACGGTCGCCGCGTACGTCGGCCTCGGCGGCCTCGGCCGGTACGTCATCGACGGGCTGGCCACCCGGAACTACGCCGTCACGGCCGGCGGCGCACTGCTGGTGGTGCTGCTCGCGGTCGGCGTCCAACTCTTCTTCGCCCTGCTCGCCCGGTACGCGCTCCCGCCCGGGCTGCGTGCCCAGCGCCGGGCCGACTGATCCTCGTTCACGCACTCGAAAGGAACACATCACCATGTCGACTTCCGCACGCCGCAGAAGCGGCCGCCGGGCCCTGGCTCTCGGCACCCTCGCCGCGCTCGCCCTCGGCGCCACCGCCTGCTCGTCCTCCGGCGGCGACCCGCTCGGCGGCGGCTCCTCGTCGGCCGCCGCGTCCGGCGCGGGAGGCTCCGGCTCGACCGTGGTGGTCGGCTCGGCGAACTTCCCCGAGAACGTGCTGCTCGGCTCGATCTACTCGCAGGCGCTGAAGGCCAAGGGCGTCAAGGTCGAGGAGAAGTTCAACATCGGCAGCCGCGAGGTGCTCTACGGGCAGCTGCAGAACGGCAGCCTGACGGTGCTGCCCGAGTACAACGGCGCGCTCCTCACCTACCTGGGCGGCACGGCGACCGCGCCGACCAAGGAGGAGGTCAACGCCGCGCTGGCGAAGACCCTGCCGGCCTCGCTGGGGCTCCTGGACTCCTCGCCCGCCGAGGACAAGGACACCCTGAGCATCAGCCAGGAGACCGCCGACAAGTACAGCCTGAAGAGCATCGCCGACCTGGCCGGCAAGGCGGGCGAGTTCACCATCGGCGGCCCGCCGGAGTTCAAGTCCCGCCAGGAGCAGGCGCTCAAGGACGTCTACGGGCTGACCTTCAAGGAGTGGAAGCCGACCGGCGAGACCACTGCCAACGCGATCAAGGACAGCTCGATCCAGGTCGGCAACGTGTTCTCCACCGACCCGAAGATCGCCCAGCTGAAGCTGGTGCCGCTGACCGACCCGAAGGGCCTGTTCGGCGCGCAGAACGTCACACCCCTGGTCAACAAGGCGGGCGTGGACGCCACGGCGACGGCCGCGCTCAACGCGGTGTCGGCCAAGCTGGACACGGCGGGGCTGCTGTCGCTGATGCGGAAGGTCGCCATCGACAAGGAGGACCCGTCGGCGGTGGCCAAGGAGTGGCTGAAGGCCAGCGGGCTGGGCTGAGCCCGGTCGGGCCGGGCCTGGTCAGGCCGGGCCCGGTCAGGTGCGGGGCGGGGGGGGGGGGGGGGGGGGACCGGATGGCCCCCCCCCCCTCTCCTCCTCCCTCCCCCCCCCCCCCCCTCCTCCTTCCCCCCCCCCCCCCCCCCCCCCCCCCCCCCCCCCCCCCCCCCCCCCCCCCCTG
>NZ_JBVJCO010000009.1:150841-151797 GCF_055588525.1 Kitasatospora sp. NPDC041988 | reverse complement strand
GGGGGGGGTTGACGTGTGGTGGGGGGGTCGGGGGGGGAGGGGGGGGGGGAGGGGGGGGGGGGGGGGGGGGGGAACACCCCCCCCCCCCCCCCCTCTCCGGCTCCTACTTCGCCGCCCGCTCCCGCTGCTGCTGTTCGCCACCCGTTTCCCGCGCCCGTTTCCCGCGCCTGAGGATCTTCCCTTGGGCGCCGCGAACATGACAGTGTGGCGGAATGCGCACTCGTCTCCTCGCCGCCACCCTCACGGCGTTCGCCGCGGTGAGCCTCGCCGCCTGCTCCAGCTCGGGCTCCGGCACCACCGCGACCGGCGCCTCCGCGAGCGGCACCCCCACCGCCACGGCCTCCGCCACCACGCCCGCCGCCGGGAGCACCCCCGCCACCGGCGACACCACCACACCGGCCCCCGCGGCCTCCGCGACGACGCCGGCCGCCCCCGCCCCGGGCACTCCCGACGGGCCCGCCCCGGGCGCCTCCTCGCCCGGCGCCCCCGACGCCGCCAACACCCCGGCGGCGCCCAAGCCCGCGCCGCCGGCCGACGCCGGACTGCCCACCAAGCCGGGCGCCGACGTCACCACCCAGCTGGTCGCCGCGCTGAACGCGATCGACCCGGCGATCGTCGGCGGCAAGCCCGAGCAGGCCGTCGACCGGGCCCGCAACCAGTGCCAGTCGATGTACCAGTTCCCCAAGGACCGCGCCAAGCTGGTCGACCTGGCCAACCAGCGCTTCACCGCGCCGGACCACCCGCAGGGCTTCGGCGCCGAGAAGGCCGAGAAGATCCTCGACGCCCTGCGCGCCACCCTCTGCCCGCCGGCCTGAGCCGCGGCCGGGCCCCGATCGGCCCCGGCAGCCCGAGCAGCCCGGTGTCCTGAGCGCCGGGCGGGGGGGGGGGGGGGGGGGGGGGGGGGGGGGGGGGGGGGGAGGGAGGAGGGGGGGGGGGGGGGGGCGGAGGGTCCTGCT
>NZ_JBVJCO010000009.1:89555-150831 GCF_055588525.1 Kitasatospora sp. NPDC041988 | reverse complement strand
ACCAGCGCTTCACCGCGCCGGACCACCCGCAGGGCTTCGGCGCCGAGAAGGCCGAGAAGATCCTCGACGACCTGCGCGCGGCCACGGCACACCACACCGCCGCAGGGTTCGAACTCCCTTACAGGGGCGGCAAGAGCGGGTGCACCGTCGACAGCAGGCAAGCCGGAGAGCCCCGACCTGCGGACCGCTGCTGCCCGTCCGAGGGCGAGCCGTGAGCAGCCGCCCCGCCTCCGGGCACCTCCTCGCCGTCGCGACCGCTCCACGGACTCCGACCACCTCGATCCGCCCGCCCGCGCGGCCGGTCGATGGTCTCCCGGCTCCTCGTGCGCTGACGAACCGTCAGGACTCTTGACAGAGAACTGGTCTAGTCCAACCATAGGCATGTCGATCCGACCGGGATGCACTGTGGGGGTGTGACCACCGGCGGCTGAGGCACTGCCCTGCCCTGTTCCGCTCCACCCCCGACCGTACGGCGTACGCGTGCCCGCACACCGGCATGCCCGTAACGCCGTGGCTCCCGCACGGCCCCACCTCCGCACGTCGGCACGTCCGCACGTCCGCACGTCGGCTGCACCCCGCGTCGGCGACGCCGCACGTCAGCAGCCCGGAACGTCAGCAACCCAGCATTCCCGCAGCGCAGTTCAGCAGTTCACCAACGTCCTGCCCCACCACGTCTGTTGGAGAATCCATGCGTCTACGCAGAACGATCCAGGCCGCCCTGACCGCCTGTGCCACGCTGGTCGCGTCGGCCGGGCTGGTCGCCGCCGGGACGGGCTCGGCCGAGGCCGCGACCCCGCTGCCGAGCCGGGTGTTCGCCCCGTACTTCGAGTCCTGGACGGGCCAGAGCCCGGCCGCGCTGGCCGCCCAGTCCGGTGCCAAACACCTGACGATGGCGTTCCTGCAGACCGCCGCCAAGGGCTCGTGCACCCCGTACTGGAACGGCGACACCGGGCTGCCGGTCGCCTCGTCCTCCTTCGGTGCCGACATCGCCACCATCCGGGCCGGCGGCGGCGACGTGATCCCGTCCTTCGGCGGCTACACCGCCGACAACACCGGCACCGAACTGGCCGACAGCTGCACGGACGTGAACCAGATCGCGGCCGCCTTCGAGAACGTCATCACCACCTACGGCATCAGCCGGATCGACCTCGACATCGAGGACAACTCGCTGACCAACACCGCCGGCATCGACCGCCGCAACAAGGCGATCAAGCTGGTGCAGGACTGGGCCGCCGCCAACGGCCGCTCGGTCCAGTTCTCCTACACGCTGCCGACCACCACCGGCGGCCTGGCCTCCAGCGGCCTGGCGGTGCTGAAGAACGCGGTCAGCAACAACGCCCGGATCGACGTCGTCAACCTGATGACCTTCGACTACTACGACAACGCCGCCCACGACATGGCCGCCGACACCCAGAGCGCGGCGACCGGCCTCTACAACCAGCTGGCCAAGCTCTACCCGGCCAAGACCCCCGCCCAGCTGTGGGGTTCGATCGGCATCACCGAGATGGTCGGCATCGACGACTTCGGCGCGGCCGAGACCTTCACCGTCGCCAACGCCACCACGGTGTACAACTGGGCGGTCTCCAAGGGCATCAACACGCTCTCCTTCTGGGCCCTCCAGCGCGACAACGGCGGCTGCCCGGGCACCGGCGGCCGGGACGACTGCTCCGGGATCAGCCAGGGCACCTGGGACTTCACGCACATCTTCGCGCCGTTCACCGGCAACACCCCGGTGGGCAACGACTTCTCGGTGGCCGTGAACCCGAACTCCGGTACTGTGGCGGCCGGTTCCTCCACCAGTGCGACCATCGGCACCGCCGTGACGGCCGGATCCACGCAGAGCGTCAACCTCACCGTCACCGGCGCCCCCGCCGGCGTCACGGCCACCGTCACCCCCGGCAGCGTCACCGCCGGCAACACCGCCACGCTCGACATCACCACCACGGCCGCCGCCACGCCCGGCAGCTACCCGCTGACCGTCACCGGCAACGCCCCCTCGGGCAGCCACACCGGCACCTACACGCTGACCGTCACCGGGGTCACCCCGCCCGGCGGCCTGGTCAACGGCGGCCTCGAAACCGGCAGCCTCGCCCCCTGGACCTGCCAGAGCGGCGGCGCGGTGGTCTCCGCCCCCGCGCACTCCGGCTCCTACGCCCTCCAGGCGGCCGCCGGCACCGGCCAGACCGGCCAGTGCGCGCAGACCGTGACGCTCAAGCCCAACACCTCGTACACGCTGAGCGGCTGGGTCCAGGGCAACTACGCCTACCTCGGCGTGAGCGGCGGCGCCACGGCCAGCACCTGGGCCAACGCCGCGGGCTGGACCAGGCTGACCGTCCCGTTCACCACCGGCGCCGCCGGCACCGTCACGGTGTACCTGCACGGCTGGTACGGCCAGGGCAACGTCTTCGGCGACGACTTCGGCATCGCCTGAGCCTGCCGCCACGGCCCCGCCGGGGGTGCGGGTGGTGGTGCGTGCGGGTGGCCGCGAGCAGCTGCCGGCCGTTCCGCTCAGCCCGCCGACACGGTCGTCGCACCGGCCGGGGCCGGCTCGCGGCGGCAGAGCACGAGGTAGGAGGCGGCGGCGAGGAGCGCGCAGACGAGGACCACGGTGGCGAGCAGGACCGCCGACGGCCGGCCGCCCAGGCTGCTGAGCGGGGCGACCAGGGCGCCGCAGAGGAAGTTGCCGGTGCCGATGAGGGCCGAGGCGGAGCCGGCGGACTGCGGCGGGACGAGGCTCAGGGCCTGGGCGGCGGTGTTGGGGAGGATCACACCGAGGCTGCCCATCAGCACGAACAGGGCCGGGCAGACACCGAGCAGCCCGAAGTCCCGGACGGCGGTGACCAGGACCAGGGCCACCCCGGCGGCGACCGCCGTGCAGAGCCCGACGAGCATCAGGGCACCGGCGGTGAAACGACGGGCCAGTACGCGGCCGTTGAGCTGGGTGACGCCGACGATGGCCAGCGAGTTGAGGCCGAAGAGCAGGCTGTAGGTCTGCGGCGAGACGTGGTAGACGTGCTGGAGCACCACCGAGGAGCCGCTGATGTAGCCGAACAGCGAACCGAAGGCGAAGGTGCTGGTCAGGACGAGGCCGAGGAACGGCAGATTGCCCAGCAGCCCGCCCATGGTGCGCAGGGTGCCGGTGAGCCCGCCGCGGTGGCGGTCGGCGGGCGGCAGGGTCTCGCGCAGGGCGGCGAAGGCGATCAGGGCGAGTAGCAGGCCGAGCGCGGTGAGGGCGCCGAAGGTGCCTCGCCAGGAGGTGACGCGGAGCAGTTGCGCGCCGAAGAGCGGGGCGAGGATCGGCGCCAGGCCGGATATCAGGCTGATCGAGGCGAGGAAGCGCAGCATGGCGACGCCCTGGAAGCGGTCCCGGGCGATGGCGCGGCCGATGACCAGCCCCGCCGCACCGGCGGCGCCCTGGACGAAACGGGCGGCGACCAGGACGGGCAGGGTGGGGGCGAGTACGCAGACGACGCTGGCCACGGTGTAGACGACGAGTCCGGCGAGCAGCGGCGGGCGGCGGCCGAAGCGGTCGCTGAGCGGTCCGAAGATCAGCTGGCCGGCGGCGACGCCGAACATCGAGGCCGTGAGGGTGAGCTGGACGGCGGCCGGTTCGACGCCGAGGTCCTCGGCGATCGCGGGCAGGCCTGGCAGGTAGAGGTCGGTGGTGAGCGGGCCGAGGGCGACCAGGCCGCCGAGGACGGCGACGGTGGCGCGGCCGGGGGCGCTGCCGGTACGGCCGGAGCCGGCGGGGGTGGTGGGGGCGGTCGACGTCTCGCCGGCGGGGCCGGCGGTCGGACCAGGCATGGGGCTCCTCACGGGCGGGCGCGGGTTGTCCTCGCTCCGTCCTACCCCAGCGGACCGGGCCCGCGATACCCGGAGTCGGCCGCGCGGCCCACCGCCGCCCGGCCCGTCCCCGTCGGCCGGATCAGTGCTTGGTCTGCTGCTGCCCCGCGCGCACGGCGGCCTGGACGGCGGCGCCGTCCTGCCAGGCGTACAGCTGGTTGCCGGTCAGGGTGACGTTGTAGTGCCCGCAGGTGCCGGTGACCTTCGTGGTGACGCCCTGCGGGAACCAGCCGGCCTTCAGGGTGGCCGGCACCGGGTGGGCGTTGCGGCCCGGAGCGACGGTGGTGCAGCCTGCGGGCAGCCGGCCCTCCGGCAGGGTGGCGCTCAGCAGGCGGTCGTCGCCGGTGGTGGACATCAGGTACCGGACGGAGGACGCGTTGTCGGGCAGCCAGGCCGGCGTCGCGTGCCGGCCGACCTTGGCGTCGCTGCCCGTGGCGTAGGCGGCCTGCTCCTGGTGGCGGCCGTCGTACCAGTCGGAGACCCGCGGGCCGACCGCGACGGCCGCGACCGCGACGGCCATGCCCGTGCCCGCGATCCCGAGTGCGACCTTGCTCACGATGCCGTTCATGCCCCGCCCTGCCCTCTCCCGTCGGAACCACCGCTGCCGGTGTCCGCATTGTCTGCCGCTTCTGTGCCCACCGCTTGTCCGCTGCCCCGTGCCGTGCGGCCGTGCCGTCCGACCCGCGCCGTGCGGCCGTGCCGTCCGGTCTGCCGGGGTGACTCCATCCTGGCCCGTTGTGGGCTGCCGGGGCGTCACCTGAAGGTCGCGACCGTTCCTCCGACCGTAGGGGTACGGTCTCCACCTTCAGGGGGACACGCGGCGCCCCCGCCTCAGGGTTCCCCGGGACAAGCGAGCCGCCCGGCAGGCCCGGTGCGGGCGCTTTCAGGCGCCTGCCGGGACCGGCCTGCCCACCGGGAACGGGCGGCCGTCCAGCGTCCAGTGCGGGTCGATGGGCCGTCCGAGGGCCGCGTACACCTGGGCGGCGACGTCCGGGTGGCGGATCTCCCCGGCCGGCGGGGCGGCGGGGATGCCGGGACCGGCGCAGGCCACCCAGGCGGTGCGCTCCTCGGGGGTGCGGCCGCCGTGGCCGCCGGCGTCGACGTGGCCGTGGTCGGTGACGACGATGACCGTCCACGCCTCGCCGGAGTAGTCGGCCCGGCCTCGCACGGCGTCGAGCAGCCGGCCGAGGCGCTGGTCGGCGGCGCGCATGGACGCCCGGTACTCCTCGCCGCAGCCGAGGAAGTGGGCGGTCTCGTCGACGGCGCCGAGGTAGACGAAGGACGCCTCCGGGTCGGCGGTGGAGAGGACGTGCACGGCCTCCCGGGTGATCTCCTCGTCCACGGCCTCCCACGCCTCGGGGGTGTCCTCGGCGGGGGCGATGTAGGAGAGGCGGCCGGGGGCGCGGAACAGCGGGCCGCCGGACTCGTTGATCATCAGCGGGTCCCAGCCGGCGGCGACGAAGGTGCGGCGGCGGTCCTGCCGGGCCAGGCGGGTGGCGAAGTCGGGGAAGACGTCGAGCCGGTTGCCGCCCAGGTGGTTGCCCCAGACGCCGTGCTTGGCGGGCTCGACGCCGGTGACGATGGTGGCCCAGCAGGGTCCGGACATGGTGGGCGTGGACTCCGCCACCATGACGGGGGCCAGGAACCCGGCCTCGGCCACCTCCGCGAGCCTCGGCATCGGGACCTGCTCCAGCAGGTCGTACCGGACGCCGTCGATCCCGACGACGAGGACCCGGGGTCGGGGCAGCGGAGGTATGGACATGTGGGGGTTCCTTTCGTGGTGCGCGCCCGGCCGTACCCTCGCAGGCGCCGCCGACCGCGACATGCTGCACTGCCCGGGGTACCGGTTGGTGTCGCCGGGTGGAACGGCGGATGTCCGGGCGGCGGCGGGGGGTGCGTCGGCTGACTGCGGCCGAACAGATGACGGATGACAGCTTTCACCATCTGCCATCTCTCATCGGTCATCTGTTCGCTGCAGATGTCGGCTGATCTGCTCGCTGTCAGGTCAGACGTCAGTTCAGGCGTCAGGCACCGGCCGTCATCCCTCGGTCGGCCGCGCGGACGAACCGCCGGTCCGGCTGGTCATGGGGGAGGGACGGTAGCCGGGCCGGTGTCGGCCCGGCCACCGGATCACGGGGGCGGAGCGGCGGTCAGCGGTAGGCCGACTCGCCGGTGATGGCCTCGCCGAGGACGAGGGTGTGGATCTCGCTGGTGCCCTCGTAAGTCAGCACCGACTCCAGGTTGTTGGCGTGCCGCAGCACCGGGTACTCGGTGGTGATGCCGTTCGCCCCGAGCACCGTGCGGGCGCTGCGGGCGATCTCCAGCGCGGCACGCACGTTGTTGAGCTTGCCGAAGCTGATGTGGGCCGCGCGGGCCGCGCCCTCGTCCTTGAGCCGGCCGATCCGCAGCGCGACCAGGTAGGCCTTCTCCACCTCCAGCATCATCTCGACCAGCTTCTGCTGGGTGAGCTGGAAGCCTGCGATCGGGCGGTCGAACTGGACGCGGCTCTTCGCGTAGTCGAGCGCGGCGGTGTAGCAGTCGCGGGCGGCGCCGACGGTGCCCCAAAGGATGCCGTAACGAGCCTCGTTGAGGGAGGAGAGCGGTCCGCGCAGGCCGGTCACGCCGGGCAGGACGGCGTCGGCGGGCAGCACGACCTCGTCGAAGGCCAGTTCGCTGGTGACCGACGCGCGCAGCGAGAGCTTTCCGTGTACGTCGGTGGTGGTGAAGCCGGGGGTGCCGGGCTCGACCAGGAAGCCGCGGACGCCGTCCTCGGTCTGTGCCCAGATGACGGCGACGTCGGAGATACTGCCGTTGGTGATCCACATCTTGGAGCCGGAGAGCACCCAGTCGGCGCCCTCGCCGGCGCCCTTGCGGCGGGCGCGGGTGCGCATGTTGGCCGGGTCGGAGCCGAAGTCGGGCTCGGTGAGGCCGAAGCAGCCGATGAGTTCGCCGGCGGCCATGCCGGGCAGCCAGCGCTGCTTCTGCTCCTCGGAGCCGAAGGCGTGGATCGAGCGCATCGCCAGCGAGCCCTGGACGGAGACGAAGCTGCGCAGCCCGGAGTCGGCGGCCTCCAGCTCCATGCAGGCGACCCCGTAGGCGACGGCGGTGGAGCCGGTGCAGCCGTAGCCGTCGAGGTGCATGCCGAGCACGCCGAGGGCGCCCAGTTCGGGGGCGAGCTCGCGGGCCGGGAAGACACCGCGCTCGAACCAGTCTCCCAGGTGCGGGCGGATCCGCTCCTCGGTGAACTTCCGTACGGTGTCGCGGATCAGCCGCTCCTCGTCGGTGAGCAGGTCACCGACGGCGAGCAGGTCGGCCGGGTCGATCCGGGTCGGCTTCGCCATTGAAGCTCCTTGTCGTCCTTGTAGTGTCGGCGGCTACCGGTCCGGGCCGGTCGCGCTCCCGCTCCGGGGCCGGTGGGGGGATGCCGGCCGCGGCGGGTACCGGCGAGTATTCCGCACGAGGCCGGGCTCCGGGCGGCCGGAGGCGAGGGAGTGAGGATGTCCACAGTCGAGCGGCTGACCGCGGAGGACCCGGCGGACGCGACGGGACCGCCGGCCGGGCTGTCGGTGGACACCCGACCGCGCGACCGACCCGGCAGGCGCCCCGGACCCGACCACCGTCTTCTTCGAGGCGCTCACGCCGGCGGCACTCTCCGCCGGAACGCCCTCCCCTGCCTCGATAGGATGACCGCTTTCGCAGGCTTCGCAGCTGAAGTGAGGGTGGACCATGACGCGCTGGGCACTGGTCGTCCAGGAGACCGAGGGCGTCGGCAACGACCGGATCTGGGGCACCAACGTGCTCGCCGAGATCGTCGGCACCCGCGAGGAGGCGCTCGCCGAGCTGAAGCGGCTCGTGCCGACGTACACGCCGCAGCACCCGTTCAACAGCCGCCGGCGCACGCTGCTCCGGGACGGCGACACCTACCTGCTGATCTCCAAGGGCAGCATGCGGGACTACCACTGCGTGTTCAGGGTCTGGGAGCTGCTCTGGGACAGCACACGGCCCGAGATCCAGCAGGAGCGCCTGGCCGACGACACGACCACCGGCTGAACCTCGGCCTCCGTCCGGGCAGTTGACGCCGGGGGCTGCCGCGCCCGACAGCGAGGCAGGACGGTGTGTCAGGTCGGGCCCGTGCACCAGGTCGGAGCGGTGCGCCACGCGGGCGGTTCACTGCCCGGCCGCGGGGCCTCGTCAGGCGACCCCGCAGAGCCGGAGCACCGCCGTGGTCGCGGCGCCCGCCACCACCACGACCGGGAACGGTGCGCGGCGCAGTGCGAGCAGCCCGGCGGCCAGGACACCGGCGGGCCGGGCCCAGCCGGCGAAGCCGTGGCCCTGGGTGAGGGCACCGGTGGCGACGAGGGCGACCAGCAGCACGGCGGCGGCCACCGCGAGCAGGTGGCGCAGCCGGTCGGAGAGGGTGAGGCGGTGGCCGAGGGTGGGTCCGGCGATCCGGAAGGCGTAGGTGCCGGCGGCCAGCAGGAGGATGGCGAGCAGCGACATCAGTGGACCTCTTCGGCGATCGGCGTGGGTGCCTGACCGACGGGCTGCTCCTCGGCCGGACGGGCCGGGCCGCGGCCGGCGAAGACCAGGCCGAGGAGGGCGAGCAGGACGGGCAGTCCGGCCGGCAGGAACGGGGTGGCGGCGACCGCGGCAGCGGCGCCGGCCAGGGCGGCGGCGCGGGTGCGGCGGTCGGTGAGCGAGGGCAGGACGAGGGCGAGCAGGACGGCGGGGAAGGCGGCGTCGAGCCCGAGGGCGTCGGTGTCGCCGATGAGGCCGCCGGCGGCGGCGCCGAGTACGACAGCGGCGTTCCAGATCACGAACAGGGCGACCCCGCAGAGCCAGAACGCGGCCCGGCGGCGGCGCCGGTCGGGCTGGAGCAGGGCGAAGGCGACCGACTCGTCGGTCAGCATCTGCGCGCCGAGCAGCCGCCGCCACCAGGGCCCGTCGAGGACGTCGGCGACGGTGAAGCCGAACGGCAGCAGACGCGCGTTGAGGACCAGGCCGGTGGCGACGGCGGCGAGCGCGCCGCCGCCGGAGAGGACCACGCCGACGGCCGCGAACTGGGAGCCGCCGGCGAAGACCAGTACGGACATGGCGATCGGCACCCAGAGCGGCAGGCCGCCGGAGACACTGATGGCACCGAAGGAGGCACCGACCAGGGCGTCGGCGACGCAGACCAGGGCGATGTCGCGCAGCGTGGAACGGTCGAGTGTTCGGAGAAGCGAACGCATGTCCAGTAGAGTGAACCCGACGGCTGTCGTTCGTCAAGGCGAACGCATGGACCTGTGGAGCGAACGCGGATGAGTGTGGACAGCGGCGGACGTGGCAATGGCGGCGGCAGCGGTGCAAGCGGCACCGGTGCGACGGGCACCGGCCGGAGCGACAACGGCGGGCCGACCACGTCCGGCTCGGAGCTGATCGGCCTGATCTCCGCCTCGATCCGGCGCGAGCGCGAGCGCGTCGGGCTGTCGATGGCCGAGCTGGCCCGGCGGGCCGGGATCGCCAAGTCCACGCTCTCCCAGCTGGAGTCCGGCGCCGGCAACCCCAGCGTGGAGACGCTCTGGGCGCTCGGCGTCGCGCTGGACGTGCCGTTCAGCCGGCTGGTCGACCCGCCACGGCCGGTGGTGCGGGTGATCCGGGCCGGCGAGGGGCCGGTCACCCACTCCGAGCGGGCCGACTACGCCGCCACCCTGCTGGCCTCCTGCCCGCCGAACGCCCGCCGCGACATCTACCGGATCGAGGCGCAGCCGGGCGAGACCCGCGCCTCCGACCCGCACATGCCGGGCACGGTCGAGCACGTCCTGATCGGCGCGGGGCGCGCGCTGGCCGGCCCGTCGGAGGCGCCGGTGGAGCTGGGCCCGGGCGACTACGTGAGCTACCCGGGCGACGCCCCGCACGTCTTCCGCGCGCTGGAGCCGGGCACGCTGGCCGTGATCGTGATGGAGCACGTCTGACCCGGACGGCGGACCGACTGTCTGTCAGTTCGTCAACAGCCCGTCCAGGAACGGGTTTCCGAACACCCGGTGCGGGTCATGGCGGTCCAGTACGGCGATCGCCTCGTCCCAGCCGGGGCCGCCGCCGTCGCGGTGACTGGCGGGGATGACCCGGCCGAGCACGTCCGGGTCGGCCCAGGCGGCGTCCGCGGTGTAGGCCCAGCCCTTGGACCACTCGACGCGCAGGCCGGCCCGGGTGCCGTCGAAGGTGCGCAGCAGGAACTGTTCGAGGTCGCGGGCGAACCGGTGCAGCCCGGGCGTACCGGGGAAGGCGAGGACGTCGAGCCAGACGGCGGTGTCCCACTCGGGGCGGTCGGGGCGCGGGCGCAGCGCGGAGAGCAGCGGCGGCCGGGCGCCGGGCACGCCGCAGGAGGTGGGGCCGTCCAGCCCGGTGACCCGGATCTCGACCGCGCCGTTCACCGGGAACTCGCCGCGAGCCTGGTACTCGGCGAGCAACTTCCGGTAGTGGTCGGCGAATTCGGCGAGCACCCACTGGAGGTCGGCGCGTCGGGTGAGGACGGCGTAGCCGTTGGCGGTGACCCGCAGGGTGGTGGGGCGGACGTACTGCATCAGGGTACGGGAGGGGCCCCAGAGGTCCGAGCGCAGGCCGCCGGCGAGCAGGTGGGTGAGTACCTCGCCGGTGAGCAGGTCGCGGAGCAGTCCGCCGGAGAGCAGCACGTCGGTGAGGTCTCCGGTGAGCCCCATCTTGGCGATCAGGTACTGGAGTTGGCCGAAAAGCGGCGCAGATCCCCAGGCTCCGCTGACGAGTTGGCCGGCGAGGCGGGCAACCGGTTCCGGGATGTTGTCGGAGAAAGGGTAGTTGTACGGCTCGTCGACGGCGCGGGAGCCGAACGGGCGCTCCGGGGCGACGCTCCAGGTCTTCAGCCAGGGACGGTCGGTGTAGGCGAACCAGATCGCCTCGGCGCGGCCGTCGCGCTCGACGAAGTCGGCGAAGGTTCGCGGGCGGCGGCCGAGAAGGCCGGAGCCGCCCGGGCGGGCGAAGAGTTCACTCGCCGGGATGTCCAGCCGGCTGACGCAGCGCAGTGGCCGGTCGGCGCCGGCCCGGAGCACGACCTCGGTGACGAAGGCCCGGCCGAGGTGGACCAGGAACGCGGCGCTGTCGGCCTCGGCGCGGTCGAAGGTGCGCAGGGTGTAGCGGCCGGAGCCGGGGTCGTGGACGACTGCGGTCAGCCGGGTGACCTGATTGCTCAGCGAGCCGTAGCCCTGGCCGTCCGGGCGGGTCTCACCGGCGGCCGGGGCGGCGGTGCCGTGGCCGCCGATGGCGAGCACCCCGCCGACGGTCAGCTCGCCGGGCGCGGGGCAGTTGGCGACGCCGAGGCCGCGGCCGGCCAGGTGGGCGAGCAGGTCCTCCATGGTGGCGCCGGTCTGGACCCGGACGGTGTCCGGCGAGTCGGCGGTGATCGCGGTGAGGTGACGGGTGGTGTCCAGCAGCAGGACGCGGGCGCCCTCGGGGGTGCCGTCGGCGACGGTGAGCGGGGCCCAGGTGTGCCGGTGGCCCTGGGCGCGCAGCCGCCAGCCGTTGGCGCGGGCCCAGTCGGCGAGCGGCGGCACCTCCTCGGGGGTATGCGGGGCGCAGGTCCAGAGCTGGTCGGTGCGGACCTCGCCGGACCAGTTCTGGTAGACCCGCTGGTACAGCTCGGTACCGGCGGGCAGGCCGGGCGGCGCCGGGGTGACGGCCTGTGCGTGGTCCGGGCCGATCGTGCCGCGCAGCAGCCAGGCGGCCCCGCCGAGCGCGGCCGAGGCGCCGAGCAGTTCACGCCTGCTCAGGCCGGTGGTCCGCCGGCGAGGCCCGCGGCGGCTGCTGCCACGCTCGTTGCCGGGCTCGCTGCCACTGGGCTCGTTGCCACGCTCGTCCCCGTGCTCGCCGTTCTCGTCGCCGTGCGAGTTGCCGTGCCGGTCGCCGGTGTGCCCTGGTGCCGTCATGCCCGCCCCCTGCGTGGCGACCGCTGCCGCGCGTCGTGCGCCGCACGCCGCACGCGATCGCCGTCGTGATCGTTTCCCCCGATCCGCGTACGAGCGTACGAAAGCCGGACGGGCCGGGCGGTCCCCGACGGGGCGCAAGGGTGCGATCTTCACCCTTTCGAATGAAGCTTGCCCGGTTCCCCAGCGGGCCCCTGCTGGAACTGGACGGCCGGCGGCTGGGCCTGGCGATCTGTGCCGGACGCCGCGTTCCCCGAGCACGCCGAGCAGCCGGCCGCGCTCGGCGTCCGGAGGGCGGAAATACCCGGGGCCTGCGCGCGGCTGTCGTGATCGGAGACCGAATCCGGTACCGATACCGGTACCGACAGCACGACCGAGACCAAGGCCGCCCCCCGGGGCCGGCCAGGAGGTGCAGCGCGCGATGGGCGACGAGCAGGAGTACCGGACCGAGCACGACTCGATGGGCGAGGTCCGGGTGCCGGCCGCGGCGAAGTGGCAGGCGCAGACGCAACGGGCGGTGGAGAACTTCCCGGTGTCCGGCCAGCGGCTGGAGCGCGCCCACATCGCGGCGCTGGCCCGGATCAAGGCGGCCGCCGCCCGGGTGAACGCCCGGCTCGGGGTGCTGGACGAGGAGCGGGCGGAGGCGATCGCGGCCGCCGCCGAGGAGGTCGCGGAGGGCCGCTGGGACGCCGAGTTCCCGGTGGACGTGTTCCAGACCGGCTCCGGTACCTCGTCCAACATGAACACCAACGAGGTGATCGCGACGCTGGCCTCGGAGCGGCTGGGCCGGCCCGTCCACCCGAACGACCACGTCAACGCGAGCCAGTCCTCCAACGACGTGTTTCCGTCCTCGATCCACATCGCGGCCACCGCCGCCGTCACCCACGACCTGATCCCCGCGCTGGAGCACCTCGCGGAGGCGCTGGAGCGCAAGGCGGCGGAGTTCGCTCAGGTGGTGAAGTCCGGCCGGACGCACCTGATGGACGCCACCCCGGTCACGCTGGGCCAGGAGTTCGCCGGGTACGCGGCGCAGGTCCGGCACGGGCGGGAGCGGCTGCTGGCGACGCTCCCCCGGGTCGCCGAACTGCCGCTCGGCGGCACGGCGGTGGGCACCGGCATCAACACCCCGCCCGGGTTCGCCGCGGCCGTGATCGAGGAGGTGGCGCGGGCGACCGACCTGCCGCTGACGGAGGCCCGCGACCACTTCGAGGCGCAGGGCGCGCGGGACGGCCTGGTCGAGCTGAGCGGCCAGCTGCGCACCGTCGCGGTCGGCTTCACCAAGATCGCCAACGATCTGCGCTGGATGGGCTCGGGCCCGCGCACCGGCCTCGGCGAGATCAACCTGCCCGACCTCCAGCCGGGTTCGTCGATCATGCCCGGCAAGGTGAACCCGGTCCTGCCCGAGGTGGTGCTGATGGTCTCGGCGCAGGTGATCGGCAATGACGCGACCGTCACGATGGCCGGCGCGAGCGGCAACTTCGAGCTGAACGTGATGCTCCCGGTGATCGCGCGCAATGTGCTGGAGTCGGTCCGGCTGCTCGCCAACAGCGCCCGGCTGCTGGCCGACCGGACGGTGGACGGCATCACCGCCAACGCCGAACGGGCCCGCGAGTACGCGGAGTCCTCGCCGTCGGTGGTCACCCCGCTCAACCGGTACATCGGCTACGAGGAGGCCGCCAAGGTCGCCAAGCAGGCGCTGGCCGAGCGGAAGACGATCCGTCAGGTGGTGCTGGAGCGGGGCTACCTGGAGCAGGGGCTGCTCACCCGGGAGCAGCTGGACGAGGCGCTGGACGTACTGCGGATGACCCGGCCGTAGTCCGACGCCCTGGGAGCGCAGGGGCGCGGGGCCATGGGGTCGCGGCCCCGCGGTCCCGCCGGTGGCACACGCGCCGGGGCGCGGACGGCGGCCTCGCCGTTCCGCGCCCCGGTTCGGGCTGCCCGTGAGGTCAGCTCCTGGCCCGGCCTGCCCGGCCGCGCCTCATCGACGCTCCGTTCGACGTCATGGTGGCCATCGAGATCGCGGCGAGCCCCAGCAGGAACATCACGCCGCCCGCGATCATGCAGGTGACGATGTTCTTGCCACGGTCCACCTCACCGGATACCACCCAGGGAGAGATGATCGTCCACGCGCCGAGCAGGGTCGCAGCCCATGCCCGTGCGTGGGTGCGCTCGTATGCCGAGCCGTATCCGGCCATCAGCAGGCAGTACGCCAGGCCGACGATCAGACAGGTGACGGTCAGCGTGCTGAAGGCGGTGAAGCCGACGATCCATGGCGAGGCCGCCAGGAAAAGACCGGCGAGAACGGCCAGGGCCTCGACGCCCTGGGCCTGCGGGGTCAGCGTGAGCCGCTCGTAGTGCTCCCGAAGTTCGACGATGTCCGGATGGTGCTCCATGCCCATCGGAATCTGGGTAGACACCGATACCACCTCCTAGGTCTGGAACATGGAGGGCGCTAGCCCAGTACCATTCTGGCGCCGATCTACCGTTTTGCACCTTTTTGCCCTGGAAGCTACCCTGCCCGCTTCCGCCGTGCCGACGAAGCGGTGAGCTGCGTCTCACCCGGGCGGGGCACCCTTGTGTATGCAACTCGTTGCATAGCAGGATGCCGGTCATGGCACTGGAGCACGCGATCCTCGTCTCGCTGCTGGAGCAGCCCGGCTCGGGCTACGAGCTGGCCCGGCGGTTCGACCGCTCCATCGGCCGCTTCTGGACCGCCACGCATCAGCAGATCTACCGGGTGCTGCGGCGGATGGAGGCGGACGGCTGGATCTCGGCCGAGGAGGTCGCCCAGGACGGCCGGCCGGACAAGAAGGTGTACTCGGCCGCCCGACCGGGCCGCACGGCCCTGGCCGGCTGGCTGCGCGAGCCGGTCGAACCGGAGACCGTCCGGCACGAGCTGGCGGTCAAGATCCGCGCCGCGGCCTTCGACGACCCGGCCGCGCTGATCGCCGAGGTGGAACGCCATCGCGAGGGCCACGCCGCCCTGCTCGCCCGCTATCTGCACGGCGAGCAGCGCGACTTCCCGTCCCCCGCCGCACTCGACCCCCAGCAGCAGCTCCAGCACGTGGTGCTGCGCGGCGGCATCGAGTACGAGCGGATGACCCTCGCCTGGCTGGACGACGTGCTCGCCACCCTGCACCGCCTCGCCGCCGACCACGTCGGGCACGCCGACCACGCCGGTCCTGGCGGCTCCGGCGACTCCGGCGGCCACCGGCCGTAGGCCCCGGGCCGCCCTCGTGCCCCAGGGCACCCCTGCACCCCTGCACCACCCTCACACCCCTCGAATCCCTCGACCCCCGGGAGCCCGTGATGCTCTTCAACCCGCGTACGTACGACCCCGCGCAGTTCGACGAGCCGACCCGCCGACTGCTGCGCGCGACCGTGGACTGGTTCGAGTCCCGCGGCAAGAAGGCGCTGATCGACACCTACATCGACCGCACGTGGTACGCCGACTTCCTCGAATTCGCCGCGAAGGAAGGCCTGTTCGCGGAGTTCCTGACCCCGTCCTCGGCCGACCCGGCCAAGCGCTGGGACACCGCCCGGATCGCCGAGCTGAACGAGATCCTCGGCTTCTACGGCCTCGGCTACTGGTACACCTGGCAGGTCACCATCCTCGGCCTCGGCCCGGTCTGGCAGAGCGAGAACGAGGCCGTCCGCGCCCGCGCCGCCCAGCTGCTGGCGGAGGGTCACGTGATGGCGTTCGGGCTCTCCGAGCGCAGCCACGGCGCCGACATCTACTCGACGGACATGATCCTCACCCCGGACGGCGAGGGCGGCTTCACCGCCACCGGCCCCAAGTACTACATCGGCAACGGCAACGTCGCCGGCCTGGTCTCGGTGTTCGGCCGCCGCTCGGACGTCGAGGGCCCGGAGGGCTACGTCTTCTTCGCCGCCGACAGCCGCCACGAGGCGTACCACCTGGTCAAGAACGTCGTGAACGCCCAGATGTACGTCAGCGAGTTCCGGCTGGAGGACTACCCGGTGCGCGCCGAGGACGTGCTGCACACCGGCAAGGCCGCCTTCGACGCCGCGCTGAACACCGTCAACGTCGGCAAGTTCAACCTCTGCACGGCCTCCGTCGGCATCTGCGAGCACGCGATGTACGAGGCCGTCACGCACGCCCACAACCGGGTGCTCTACGGCAAGAAGGTCACCGACTTCCCGCACGTGCGGCGGGAGTTGACCGACGCCTACGCCCGCCTGGTGGCGATGAAGCTGTTCTCCGACCGCGCGGTGGACTACTTCCGCACCGCTTCGCCCGAGGACCGTCGCTACCTGCTCTTCAACCCGATGACCAAGATGAAGGTCACCACCGAGGGCGAGAAGGTCATCGACCTGATGTGGGACGTCATCGCGGCCAAGGGCTTCGAGGCGGACACCTACTTCGACAAGGCGGCGAAGGACATCCGCGGCCTGCCGAAGCTGGAGGGCACCGTCCACGTCAACCTGGCGCTGATCCTCAAGTTCATGGCCAACTACCTGTTCAACCCGGCCGAGTACGCGCCGGTGCCGAGCCGGCTGGACGCGGCCGACGACGAGTTCCTGTTCCGGCAGGGTCCGGCCCGCGGCCTCGGCGCGATCCGCTTCCACGACTGGCGCACCGCGTACGACACGCACGCGCACGTCCCGAACGTCGCCCGTTTCCGCGAACAGGCCGACGGCTTCTGCGAGTTCCTGGTCAAGCACGCGCCGAGCGCGGAGCAGCAGGCGGACCTGGACTTCCTGCTGGAGATCGGCCAGCTGTTCGCGCTGATCGTCTACGGCCAGCTGGTGCTGGAGCAGGCCGAGTTGACCGGGCTGGAGGCGGACGTCCTGGACCAGATCTTCGACGCCCTGGTGCGGGACTTCTCCGCGCACGCCACCGAGCTGCACGGCAAGGCGTCCGCGACCGAGGCGCAGGCCGTCTGGGCGCTGGCGCACGTCCGCCGCCCGGTCGCGGACGGCGAGCGGGCGGCGAAGGTGTGGGCCCGGGTCGAGGCGCTCTCCGGCGCCTACGAGATGCGGCCGTAGCGGCCACAGGGCCGTAGCAGTGTGGCCGTAGGTGTGGCCGTGGTGTCGTGGCGGCCGTCGTGGCTGCCACGGCCGGGGCGGCCCAGCGGCCCAGCGAGCGGGGGGTGCCGGCGGCGGCCGGCACCCCCTTTCACCTCGCGCAGCCGCTTTCCCTTCCTGCGGCGACCGGCCTCAGAAGGTGAGCTTCCAGCTGTCGATGTAGCCGGAGTCCTGCCGAGCCACGTCCTGGACCTTCAGCTTCCAGGTGCCGTTGGCGGGCACCGCGGAGGCGTTGACCGTGTAGGTGGTCTGGACGTTGGGCGCGGAGTCGTTGCCGCTGGAGTTCTTCAGCCGGAAGGTGGTGCCGTTCGGCGCGACCAGGTCGACCACCAGGTCGCCGCGCCAGGTGTGCTTGATGTCGACGCCGACCTGGAGGGCGGCGGGCGCGTTGCCGGTCCGCCCGGTCACCGCGAGGTCGGAGGTCACCGCGGAGCCGTAGTCGGGGATCTGCACGTCGGCGGTGTTCTCGAAGACGGTGCCGGTGGGCGGCGTGGTGTCGCCGGCCGCGAGCGTCCAGACCGCGTATGCGATGGCGTCGCTCATCCGGTCCAGCGCGGTGTCGTCGATGTTGGCGCTGGTGTCGCAGGAGGAGTGGTAGCAGCGGTCGAACGGCTGGCCCGCCGTCCCGCCCCACTTGGCCGCCTGGGCACTGGTCTTGGTGTAGTCGGCGCCGCTGAAGAGGCCGCCGACCCGGATGCCCGCGTCCTGGAACGGGGCGTGGTCGGAGCGGCCGTCGCCCTCGAAGTCCTGTTCGGTGCTGATGCCGAGGCCCGCGAAGTAGTCGCGGAACAGCGCGTCCAGCGCGGTGTCGTACCGGTAGGTGAAGTAGCCCGGGTTGGGCGAGCCGATCATGTCGAAGTTCAGGTAGGTGTCGATCTTCGAACGCTCGGCGGAGGGAAGGCTGTTGACGTAGTTCTTGGAGCCGACCATGCCGTACTCCTCGGCGCCCCACCAGCCGAAGCGCAGGTGCTTGGCGGGCTTGAGCCCGGCCCGGGAGACGGCCAGCGCGGTCTCCAGGATGCCGGCCGAGCCGGAGCCGTTGTCGTTGATGCCCGGGCCTCCGGTGACGGAGTCCAGGTGGGCGCCGGCCATCACGACGTGCGAGGTGTCCCCGCCCGGCCAGTCGGCGACCAGGTTGTAGCCGGTCGAGCCGTTGTAACTGAAGGTCTGCAGCGTGGTGGTGAAGCCCGCCGCGTCCAACTTGCCCTTCACGTAGTCGATCGAGGCCTTGTAGCCGGCCCGCCCGTGGGCGCGGTTGCCGCCGTTGGCGGTGGCTATCGACTGGAGTTGGGCCAGGTGCGCCTTGACGTTGGCGACCGGGATGTCGGGGGCGGCGGCAGTTGCCGTGATGGTGGCCGGTGCGGAGAGGGCCGCCGTGGGGGCCGCGACGGCGGCGGGGGCGAACAGGGCGGCGGTCAGTGTGACGACCGCCCCGGTCGACAGGGCGGATCGGCGCAGGCGGGATCGCCGCGAGGCGCGCTCGGTCAAGGGAGGCTCCGGTTTCTGGTGGGGCAGAACGGAAGTGCGGAACCTCGCGGGCGACGGGTGGAGTCAGGGGCCGGCCGGAGTTGGGGTCCGGTCGGCGGGCAGAGCAAGGTCGAGCAGAGCAGAGTGAGGGGTACGCCCGCGAAGTTGACGCGACCATGATGATTAAGGCAACCCTCGGTTCCGTCAAGGGGGCCGGGGTGACGGCGGGACAGTTGACGGCAGCCGAATGACGGACAACAGCTGACAGACCGTGAGATCCGTCAACCGTCATCCGTCAGCTGAACTCCGTCGCACGGCCCGCGTCCGCGCTCGGAGCACCCGCCTCGGACGCGGCCGGCGTACGCGGCAGCACCGCCCGGACGACTGCACCACCATCGTGGTTGACGGCGGTGAAGCCACCGCCCAACTCCTCGGCCCGCTCGGCCATCGAGCGCAGGCCGAGACCGGAACCCGCCCGATGGTCGGCCCTCACCCCGGACGCGTCGTCGGGCGCTGCATCGGGCGCTTCATCGGGCCTCGCACCGGACCGCGCACCGGACCGCGCACCGCCCGCCGAACCGAGCGCCGGCCCGGTCCGGCCGGCGCCGACAGCGACGGCGGTGGCCGTGGCAGAGCCCGGGCCCGGCCCCGGGAAGCCGCGGCCGTCGTCGCGGGCCTCGACCACCACCTCGTCCGGGCGGACCCGCAGCGTCAACCGGGCCTCGGTGGCGCCCGAGTGGCGCAGCACGTTGTTCAGCGCCTCTCCGCTGATCCGCAGCACCGCCACCTCGACGGCGGCCGGCAGTGCGGGCGGCGGGTCCGGGTCGAGCACCAGGGCGAGCCGGACGTGGTCCCCGTCCAGCCCGGCGACCAGCCGGCGCAGCGCGCCCGCCAGCCCGTCGCGGGCCAGCGCCGCGGGCGCCAGGCCCTCGGTGATCCGGCGCAGTTCGACGATCGCCTGCCCGATCCCGGCCGACACGGCGTGCAGCGACCGGGCGGCCGGGGAGTCCGCCGGGACGGCGGCGCGCGCGGTGTCGACGCCGAGCCGCAGCCCGGAGAGGGTGGGGCCGAGCCCGTCGTGCAGGTCGTGCCGCAGCCGCCGGCGCTCCTCCTCCCGGGCCAGCACGATCTGCCGTCGCCCGGCCTGGAGTTCCTCGTACATGCGCAGCGAGGCGATGGCGGGGGCGGCCTGGTCGGCGAGGAAGCGCAGCACCTCGTGGTCCTGGGCGTCCAGTACGGGCTGGCCGGCGCTCGGCGGCGCGTAGAGGTCGCCGATCACGGTGCCCTCGTAACTGAGCGGGAACACCTGACTGTCGAATCCGACGGTGCCGACCGAGGCGACTTCGTGCGGGCCGTTGCGGGTGTGCAGGACGACCCGGGCACCGGGCAGGCCGAGGGCGTTGACCACGGTGTCGCAGAGCAGCGGCGGCGCGGCGGCCGGGCTGACGGCGCGGCTGAGCCGTTCGGCGAGCTCGCGCACCACCTGGTAGGGGCGGGCCCGGTCGCCGTAGTAGAACCGGTCGACGGCACGGAGCACCCAGCGGGTGGTCGGGCCGAGCAGTCCGCCGATGGCGAGCGCGCCGGCCGCGAGAAGTTGGGCGCCGGCGGTGCTGGCCTGGGGCAGCGCGCGCCGCAGCAGCAGCGCGAGGCCGAGGTAGCCCGCGATCAGCACTGCGGTGAGGGCGAGCACGCTGAGCATCCGGCGGGTGGCGCGGTCGAGGTAGCGGGAGCGGTCGCGGGTGAAGGCGTAGCCGACGGCGCCGAGCATCCAGAGCGCGGAGCCGGTGAAGTAGGCGACCGCGCCGAAGCTCTCCGAATTTCCCATCCGGAGCGCGAGGTTGGTGGTGATCAGCCAGATCAGGTACGGGACGAGCACCGGAGCGACCGTCCGGTGCGGGCGGGCCGAGCGCCGCCACCGCACCGCGGCCACCGTCAGGCTGCCCGTGACGACCGCCCAGGAGACGAGGGTGACCCGCCACTCGTCCAGTGGCAGGCCCTCCCCCTGGGGCACCAGGACGTCCCCGAAGTACGGCAGTGGAACGCCGAGCCGCACCACGCAGGCGTGGCAGGCGCTCCACACCGCGATCGCGGCGACGAAGAGGCGCCCCCAGCCGCCGGGCAGCCGGCCCTCGGGCAGCCAGAGCGGCAGCGCGAGGGCCAGGAAGATGAACAGGGTGACCGAGGCGAGCAGCATCGCCGCGCCGACGGCCTCCGGCACCGGGCCGGCGCCTGCCGACGCGGCGGCGAGCAGGAAGAACCGGGAGAAGCAGCCGCCGAGGCCAGCGGCGAGCATGGTCACGCCGAGGCTGCGACCGGCGCGGCGGGGCTCCCCGGGGGCGCGGCGGGCGGCTTCGGGGGTGGGCGCGGCGGCGGCGGTGGCGGCGCGCGGGGGTGCGGCGGGTGCCGGTTCGTCGGGTCCGGCGCGGTGGGCGAGGATCAGCAGGCCGGAGAGCGCGAAGGCGAACCCGAGCAGCACCGTCTCGCCGTCGTGGAGGAAGAACGGCTCGGCCCAGGCGGCGTCCTGGCGGGTCAGGGCCAGCACCACCCAGCCGAGGCCGCTGACCAGCGTCAGCCCGCAGGTCCAGTAGGCCCAGGTCAGGCCGGCCTGCCTCGGCCGGGCGGCGGTGAATCGGCTCGTGGTGGCCGCGGCCGGTTTCGCTCATGTGGGCCTCCGTGTGAGCCTCCGTACGGGCGCCTCCGGGGGACTACCCGCCGGTCGACCGGAGTCCCGGCCGGGTCAGCTGTCGCCGAGGCCCATGTCGCGGGCCCGGGCGACCGCCTCGGCGCGAGTCGCCACGTGCAGCTTCTCGAAGATGTGGGTGACGTGGTTGCGGACCGTCTTCTCCGCCACCACCAGCTCGCGGGCGATCCGCCGGTTGTCCAGCCCCCGCGCCACCAGGTCCAGCACCTCCGCCTCGCGGGCGGTCAGCGCGGGGAACAGCTGCCCCGCCTCGCGCAACCGCGCCCCCGCCAGCAGCGCGGTGATCCGGCCTGCCACATCCGCGCCGAACACCGCGCCACCCGCCGCGACCGTCCGCACCGCGTGCAGCACCTCCTCCCGGCCCGCGCCCTTCACCAGGTAGCCGCGCGCTCCCGCCTGGAGCGCGGCCAGCAGGCTGCCGTCGTCGTCGGCCATGGTGAGCATCAGCACCGGTGGGGCGGGCGGCTGCGCGGCGAGCCGGCGGGCGGCCTCCAGCCCGGAGCCGTCCGGCAGCGAGAGGTCCATGACCACCACGTCCGGACGGTGCCGGGCGACCGCGTCCGGCACCGCGCCGACCCGCTCGGCCTCGGCCACCACCGCGATGCCCTCGGCACTCTGCAGCGCGGCCTTGAGACCCTCGCGGAACAGCGGGTGGTCGTCGACGATCAGGACCCGGACGGGCGAGCCGTCCGGCTCCCCGGCATGCTCGCGGGGCTGCTCACCTGCCTGCCCACCGCCCGGCTCGCCGCCGTACCCGTCCGGCCGATCGTCGGCGGGCTGCCGGCCGGACGAGTCGGCGGGCTGCTCCGCGGGTTCGTACGGTGGCACGTCCTGCGGCTCGTCCCGGGGGCCGAGGGCCGGCTGCGGAGTGGGCTGGGCGGCGGGGTGCTGTTGGTCCACCTGGCCGACACTACCAGCGATGGTCGAGTGACTTTCCGTGACATGCTCGGAGTGTCGCCCGCCCGTCCGGGCCTCGTGCGCGCAGGACGAGACCGTTGCCCCATGCGCCCGGGACGGCGGGCCGACGAGACTGCCACCAGTGTCCGGCGAACGGCCGTCGGCGGACCACACCCCAGCCCGTTTCGAGGCGGTGCCATGATCACGGTGATCTCCCCCCGGCCCCGGACGCCCGCCCGCGCCCGGCGGCCCGCCGCCCGCCGTACCGGTGCGCAGCGACAGCTCGCGGCGGCCGCCGCCGTCACGTGCCTGTGCCTGGCCCTCGCCACCCTGTGGAGTTGCTACGTTCTCGCCCATCTCGGCGATCCGGCCGTGGTGGTGCCCCGGAACCAGCTGCTCGTGCTGGTCTACGCGCTGCCCACCGCCGGGGCCGGCATGCTGCTGCACGCGCACCGGCCGGGCAGCCCGCTCGGCTGGGTGATGCTGATCTACGCACTCGCCTCGATCGCCCCGAACGCGGCGGCCGCGGCCGTCTGGGTCGAGGTCGGCGACCCCGGGATCGTGGGCGCGGTGACCGTGCTCGACGCCGTCGGCGACACGGTCCGCGAGACGCTGTTCTTCGTCCTGCCGCTCTGGCTCCCCTCCGGGCGGCTGACCGACCGGCGGTGGTACTGGTACATCGGCGCGGTCGCGCTCTGGCAGATCACGATCTACCTGTCGGAGATCGGCGAGGACCAGATGTTCGATCGCGCCAACCCTGTGGCGGGCGCACCGCCGGCCCGGGCCCTGGCGTGGCTCTACGCCCGTGTGGGCGAGTACGACCAGCAGGTCTTCTACGCCCTGGTCGCCTTCGCGGGAGCCGTGCTGCTGGCCCGGCTCTTCAGATCGGCCCGGAAGTACCGCCTGCACATCGGCCTGATGCTCACCGCCTATCTGTGGTGGGCCGCCATGCAGGACTTCTACACCCGGACGGCGGCGCAGGACTACTGGCGCGCCTATGTGCTCTGGGCCGCGGCCAGCGCGTTCTGGGTCGTCGCCGTCGCCACTCTGGTGATCAAGGACGGCGGCTGGAAGCTCGACCGGGCCGCCCGCCGGATCCTCAGCGGGCTCCTGCTCGCCACCGCGCTGACCACGCTGTTCGTGGTGTCCGCCGGCCTGCTGTCGAGCTGGCTGGTGCCCGGGCGCGGCGCCGCCGCCCTGCTGCTGATCGTCCTCGTCTTCGCGCTGGGTTCCGGCCTGCCCCGGGCGGCCCGGTGGGCGTGCGGGCTGGTCGACCGGCTGTACTACGGCGAACGCGCCCAGCCCTACCAGGTGCTGCGGACGCTCGCAGAACGCGTCCGGCAGGTCGTCGACCCGGAGCGGCTGCCGGTCGCGCTCTGTTCGACGGTCGCCGAGGAGCTGAGACTGCCCGGCGTCGCCCTGACGGTCAGCACACGGGCGGGCTCGCGCCGGCTGGCCGCGGTCGGGCAGCTGGACGGGACCAGGCAGGCCTTCGAGCTCGTCCACAACGGCACCGTCATCGGTGAGCTGACCGTCGGACTGCGGGCCGGCGAGGAGCAGCTGGACCGCAGTGACGTGGACATCCTGCGCTCGCTCGCCGACCAGGCCTCGCCGGCGGTTGCCTCCCTCCGGTTGCTGGAGGACCTCCAGGCCAGCCGGGAGCAGATCGTCGCCGCGCGCGAGGAGGAACGGCGCTGGCTGCGGCGGGACATCCATGACGGCCTCGGGCCCGCCCTCGCCGGGCTGCGGCTGCGGGTCGACAGCGCCGGCACCGGGCTCGCCGAGGAGGACCGGCTCGCCGACAGCCTGCGCGGCATCTCCGCCGACCTGGCGATGACCATCAAGGAGGTCCGGCGGATCACCGACCGGTTGGGGCCCGCGCAGCTCGGCGAGTTCGGGCTGACCCGGGCGGTCCGGCAGCTGGGCACCACGTTCAGCGGCGCGGGCCTGTCCGTCGACGTCGTGGTGCGGCCGGACCCGCTGCCGGAGCTGCCGGCCGCGGTCGAGGTGGCCGTGTACCGCATCGCGGCCGAAGCGCTCAACAACGTGCTGCGGCACGCCCGGGCCCGGTCCGCCGAGGTCTGCGTCACGGTGGACCCCGAGAAGCTGACCCTCACCGTCCAGGACGACGGCATCGGCATCGCGGGCGGAGAACCGCCGTCCGAGCCGGCGGGCGGTGCGGCTGGTTCCGGCGAGCCGGGTGGCGCCGACGGCGGCACGGTCGAAGCTGCGGCGGGCGGGGCGGAGGTGGATGGGGCGGAGGTGGGTGGGGCTTCGTCGGCCGGGGCGGAGGTGGGTGGCGGCGTCGGGCTGCGGTCCATGGCCGACCGGGCCGCAGAGATCGGTGGCAGCTTCACCGTCGCGCCGCTGAACCACGGCACCCGAGTACTCGCGGTACTGCCCCGCTACCCCACCACGCCCTGACCGGCCGGCTGCCCGGCCGGCTGGAACCGCTCGGCCGGGCGCGGACCGGGGGGCGGATCCCCCAGGACGCCCACGGCCCGGCGCCTTCACACGGGTTGTCCCCGGTACCGGGCCCGGTACCGGGGACAACCCGTGTGAAGGGATATTCGGTATGTCAGCAGGGGGGCTTGTCGCCGGGCCCGCACTGTCGGGTCGCGCGGGAGGCCGCAGCTTCCGGCAGCTTGGCCGGTTCGGTGCTGAGGGATGCCGCGTCGGACGTGCTCGACGAGGTGGTCACAGCGCACTTGATCGCCGCGCCCGCCGCGGTGACGCCCACCAGCAGGGACGCCACACGCCATGCCTTCGTTGCGGTGTTTGCAGTCATGGAAATAGCTCCAGATCTTCCGAGTGGTCGAGCCGATCGGCCGCTCTTCCACCACAGTGCGCCGGGGCCCGGCCCGGGCACATGAGCCAGCCGTCCCGTTCCGGTCCCATGGCGGGAGCGGTCATCGGGACGGCGAGCGTTTTCGCAGGTCAGGCGAGATGTTCAGGCCGGGCGTTCAGGGCAGGAGAAGCACCGGTTTCACCACCTCCCCCGTTGCCGGACGACCAGGGGCCGTCGGGTGCGAACAGCCGGTCACTGGTGGTGCGTTCGTAGGGCATGCCGGCGGGCATCGCGATCACCTCCAGCTGGAGGCCCCACGGGGTGCGGAAGTAGACCCAGCGGTCGCCGTCGATCGGGCCGCCGTCGGCGATGGTCTGCGGCTCGCCCAGCACCTCCACGCCGGGCTGTGCCCGCAGGTAGGCGACGGCACGGTCGACGTCCTCGACGGCGACGGCCAGGTGGTGTCCGCCCCAGTCGCTGTTGGCGGGCAGTTCGCGCCGCTGGCCGGGGGCGGTGTACTGGAACAGCTCCAGGTTGCTGACCGGCCCGAGCCGCAGCATCGCGATGTACGCCACCGCGTCGCGGTGGACGCCGAGTTGGCGGGTCATCCAGTCGCCGCCGGACGGGTCGGACACCGGGCCCAGACGGTAGAGCAGCCGCGCGCCGAGGACGTCGGTGAAGAAGAGGACGGCCTGGTCGAGGTCGGGGACGGTGTACGCGACGTGGTGGACGGCACGGGCGCCGGGGATGCCGGTCATCGCACCCTCCTCTCGGAGCCGGGGAGCGGCTCGGTTGTCGGGTCCGGCAGGCGGCACGCCCGACGGGCGGCCGGCTCGTGGGCGGCCGGCTCGTGGGCGGCGTCGCGCTGGTTGGCGACGGCGCTCGTCAGGCTGAGGCCGCCGTCGACGGTGAGCGAGATGCCGGTGGTGTAGGCGGCGTCCGGGCCGGTGAGGTGGACGATCGCGGCGGCCACCTCGGCGGCGCGGCCGGGCCGGCCCACCGGGATGGCGGGCCGGGTCAGGTGGGCCGCTTGACCGTCGTCCGGGACACCGTTCATCCGGGTGGCCGTCTCACCCGGGCTGACGGAGTTGACGGTGATCCCGTACGGCGCCAGTTCGAGGGCGAGCACCTTGGTCAGCTCGCCCAGCCCGCCCTTGGCCGCGCAGTAGGCGGCACCGCCGAGGATCGGGGTGAACTCGTGGACGGAGGTGACGTTGACGATCCGCCCGCCGCGGCCCTCGCGGACCATCCGGCGGGCGGCGGCCTGCGCGCAGGCGAACGGGCCGGTGAGGTCCACCGTCAGGATTCGCGCCCACTCCTCCAGGGTCTCGGCGAGGGCCGGTGAACGCCGGTTGATCCCCGCACAGTTGACCAGGATGCCGAGGCCGCCGAGGTGTTCGGCGGCGCCGTCGACGGCTCGGGCGGCGGCCGAGGGGTCGGCCAGGTCCAGCGGCAGCAGCATGGTCCGCCCGCCGGCCAGTGCCGCCGTCCGGAGGGCGGCGGCGTGGTCGGTCCGGTAGCCGATCGCAACAGCGTGTCCGGCCCGGGCCAGAGCGATGGCCGTGGCCCGGCCGATGCCGGAGCTGGCACCGGTGACGACCGCGACCGGGGGCACACCCCGATCGGGCGCGCTCCCGGTCGTGTTCACCGGACCACCCCCTCGGAGGCCGGGCGGACCTGGTAGCCGGCCCGGGCCAGGCTGGGCGCGCCCAGGTAGCCGTACAGGGCGGCGGTCGGGCGGCCCGGACCGGTCCGGAACCCGTGCCACTCCCCCGCCGGGACGTACACCAGGTCGCCTTGGCGGACCGCGACCTCACCGGCGGCGGTGAGGTGCCGGCCACCGCCCGAGAGGACCAGGAAGAACTCGTCCGCGTGCGGGTGCCGGTGCAGGTCATGGCTGCCGTCGGGGGAGAATTCGGAGGCCGCGACGGTGACCCGCCGGGCGCCCACCGTCTCCTCGGTGGCGAGCCAGTGCACGTCCATCCCGGCCGAACCGCCGATGGCCGGACTCCCCGTTCCGTCAGGCGTGCTGGCGGATCGGAACGGGGCGAGCGGCACCGCCACCGGGCACAGCGCGGGCCGCTGCCCGGCCGGCGGGCGTGGCCGGACGGTCAGGACGGCGGCCGGTGTGCCGGGCAGTGCGATGAGTCCGCAGGCACTGCCCGGCGGGTGGTAGAGGCCTTCGCCGGGTCCGAGGATCCGGCCGGCCGAGCGGATCCGACCGGAGAGCACCACGGTCACCGATTCGGCCACCCTGGAGGGGTGTTGCTCGACCCGGACACCGGGCGGGAGGGTCTCGACGGTCAGCCCGCCGTGGGCGGAGGGCAGGTGGTGGGGGTCGATCAGCCGCCGGTACGCGGGGGCTGTCCGGGGGACGGCTGCGGGGACGAGGATCACGTCATTCCTCCTTGGGCGGTGGGGTGTCGGCCGGCGGCGGGCCCGCCCGGGTGAGCGGCCGGTCCCCTCCGATGAGCGGCGGCGCCCCGGTGGCGGCCGAAGTCGAGGAGGAGGGCGTTCACGGGCGGGTCCGTCGTTCGGCCCGGCGGCGGGCCAGGGCTTGCCTGGCCGCCGTGGCGCGGCGGGGTGCGGCGAGGGTGAGGGTGAGCAGTTCGGCGCCGAGCGGTCCGGCGTCGAGGTGCAGCGGCGTTGCCCGGCGGGCCAGCAGCAGATCACCGTCGACCGCCAAGTGGTCCGGCTCTTCGGTGGATTGGCCGACGAGGAGGGAGCCGCGCAGCACGTAGAGCACGGTTTCGGCTTCGGCCTGCCCCGGCAGCACGTGGTGGGCGCCGGGGCTCAGCCGCAGGTGGTCGAAGGACTCGCAGGCGCTGGTGAGCATCGAGCGGCGGGCCAGGCAGCGCAGCCGGATCCGCTCGCCGTGCGGGCCGAGGATGACGGCGGCGGCGGCCGAGGCAGTGGTGACGATCACCTGGGCTCGCCTCCTTTCGGGCGCTCAGGGTGGTCAGGGTGGTCAGGGTGGTCAGGGCGGCCGGAGTGATCGGGGTGGTCAGGATGATCGGGGTCGTCGGGACGGTCGGGAGTCCCGGGACGGTCGGGGGCGGTGTGGGCTTCCGGGCTCGCCGGGGCGTCCGGGCTTGCGGGGGCCTCATGGCCGGCCGAGCCCGCGAGGGCCTCGGGGCCGGCCGGGCGTCCGGTGACGGCGAGGACGGCGTGGAAGTACTCCAGGCCCGCCGTACCGGCGGTGAGGACCGTCCCGGAGCCGAGCGGCAGGGTCAGCGCCGTCCCCTCGACCAGCGGGATTCCGGCATCGGGGCCCGCCTGCGCATCGGCGTCCGGGGCGGTGGCCGTGCCAGAGCCCGCGGTGACGTAGAGGGCGTGCTCGACGCCTTCGGCGGCGACCTCGGTGCAGCGGCCCGGGTCGAGCCACTGCAGGCCGACCGCGCGCAGCGGGCCGGTCAGGACCCGGCTCGGGTCGACGGCCCCGCGCCGGCGGAGGTCGGTGATGACGGTGCCCGTCATGACGGGACTCCTTCTGGTCTCCGGCGGTCCGTGCTGGTCCGCCTCTGTTCTCCACGGTGTGGCGCCCGTCGTCCCGGCCGCACGGGGAGCCGGTCCCGTCCTGCTCCCGCATGCCTCCCGAGCCCCGCCCGCCGGTCATCCGGTGGCGACGGCCAGCGGCTGCGGGGCGGGGACACGGCTGCGCGGAACGGCGCTCTGGCCCAGGCCCTCGACGGCCGCCCGGAGCTCGGTGGCGCCGACCGCGGTGAGCAGGCGGCCGCGCGCGCAGTACGGGTGCCCCAGGCCCGCGAGCAGCAGCAGACCGGGCTCGGCGGCGGTGGCGAGTGCGGCGGCCGGGGTGCGGGCGCCGGTCCCGGCGGACCGGACGGGGAGAGCGGGCAGGGTCGTCGCCGAACCGTTGCGGGCGAGCAGTTCGCGGTGGGCCCATGCCCCGGCACCGTCCAGCAGCCCGCGGTGGACGGCGATGTGGGCGGCGAGGAGCAGTCCCAGGGCCTCGGCGTCGCCGGGCGCGAGCGTCGCACCGGCGGCGGCCTCCGTGATGCCGTGTACGGCCGCGCCGAGGCTCCGCCCGTAGCCGAGCGCGAGGGCCGGTCCGGTCTCGAACGGGTCGAAGCAGACCAGCGCGGCACGGGCGTCGGCGCAGAGGGCGAGGCAGGCGGCAATCGCCTGCGGCGAGTAACGGCCCTCCGGGTTCAGCACCTTGGCGAGCGCCTCGTACTGCGCCGGGCAGACGGCGAGGACGTGGCGGATCACCTCGACCATGCCGGCCCGGGTCTCCGGAGCGGGACGTCCGGCCAGCACATCGCTGCGGATCCAGACCAGCGCGGGCGCGGTTCGGGGAGCGCTGTTCCCGCCCGGAGGCGGGCGCGGCAGCGCGAGCGCGGCGCCGCACGCTGCCGCGAGCGTGGTCGGCAGACGGACGTCGGCCGGGACGCCGCAGGCCCGTTCGCCACCGATCGCGATCACCACGGTCCGGCTGTCGGGGGCCGGCCGCGCCGACGGCCGATCGGACCATGCGAGGACGGTGCACGGAGCCTGCGCCTCGGCGATGGCCCGGACGTGGGCGAGATGGTCGGCGGGAGCAGCACCGTCGGTCACCAGCAGGAAGCGATCGGCCTCGAAGTCGGCCAGGCGGTCGGCGAGTTCCGTCCAGGACGGTTCGCCGCAGCGCACCAGGAGGGCGAAGTTCGCGGGTCCGGCCTGGATGCGGCGGTCGAGTTCGGCGGTGCGGCCCATCATGGTCCTCCTCCCACTGGGTCTCCGACCTCGACCATGGGCCGCCCGACGCCCCGGGCGCCTGAGCCGCCGTTCCCGTCCCGACCGGTCCCGTCCCGGGCCGGGAGCATCCGGGACCGGCCGGGAGGGCAGGGACCGGCAACCGACTGACGGATCACAGATGACAGAGAATGAAACCTGTGATCCGTGATCCGTCGGTTGCGAGCCGTCAGCTGTCAGCCGCTCCCGCCGGAGCCCCCACCTCCGGCCGCCGCGGCGGCAACGCCCGGCTCGCCTCCGCCGGCAGGACGGTGACGCAGAGCAGCTCCACCCCGAGCGGCCCGCCGTGCAGGTGCACGTCCCGCCCCCGCGGGGCGAGCAGCAGTGCGCCCCTCCCCAGAGGCCGCTGCGGCTGCTCCGGGCAGTCGATCAGCTCGGCCGTCCCCCGCAGCACGTACCAGGCGGCCTCGGTGCCGTCGCGCCCGGCAAGGTCGTAGCAGGCACCCGGGCCGAGGCGGACGTGTTCGACGGACTCGCACTCGCTGTGCAGCATGCCCCGGCGGGCGAGGCAGCGGGTCCGGATGCGCTGGTGGCCGGGACCGAGCAGCAGCTGCGGTCCGGCGGAGCTGGTGACGATCACCGCGAACCACCCCCTGCCGCCGTCCCCTCCACCACGAGCTCCGCGTGGACGTACTCCAACCCGTCCGGGCCGGCCGCCAGGTCCACCGCGCTGCCGAGCGGCAGGGTGAGGGCCGCCCCGGGCCGCAGCGGTACCCGCACGTCCCCGGCCGCGGCCCGGCCACTCCCCGCCGTGACGAAGAGCGTGTGCTCGACCCCGTCGGCGGTGTGGCCGGCCCGCCCCTGCGGAGCCAGGCCGGCGAACTGCAGCAGGCGCAGCGGACCGCCGAGGACGGCGGACGGGTCCACCGGGCCGGTGCGCCGCAGGTCCCGGATCACCGTGCTGCCGACGGGAGCGGCGTCGTCCCACTCCGCCGGGAGTTCGATGACCAGCCACTCCAGCACCCCCGCCCCGAGGTTGCGCAGGCCGTGTCGGGTGCCGACCGCCGTCAGCACCGCGTCCCCGGCGCCGACGGCGTACGGGCGGCCGTCGAGCGTGACCTCGCCGTCCCCCACGAGCAGGACGTAGACCTCCCGGGTGCGGGTGTGCAGGTGTTCCCCGCTGACCCCGCCGGGCGGGACGCGCGCCCACTCCACGGCCTCCCAGGCCCCGGCGAGCCCGGCGCGGCGGGCCAGGCAGGTCCACTGCGTGACCCCGGCCGCGCCGTGCACGCCGTGGACGTCCGCCGGGGTGCCGGTGTCCGCGACCACGACCGCGCTACGCACGGACCCCACGCCCCTCCGGCTCCGCCTGCTCCGCCCGCCCCTCAGGGCCCCGGGCGGCGGTCGACCACTCCCTCAACCACCGTGCAGCGTCGGCCAGCTCACGATCCGCCAGGTCGTCGACGAACACGCCCGACCCGATCCCGGCCGGCAGCGGCAGCCGCTGCCGGCCGTCGCGGTGGCGGACGGTGTCGGCGAGCGCCTCCGCGAGTGTGACCGGTTCGATCAGCGGGTGCCAGACCGGCAGTTCGAGCCGGCGCATCAGCCGCAGGATCCGCTCGGCCTGCTCCGCGTCGAGCAGTCCACGCCGCTGGGCGACGACCGTGGTGAGCGCCATGTCGATGCAGACCGCCTCGCCGTGCAGCAGTTCGGGCAGCGCGCGCATCTCGACCGTCGGGCTGAACGAGTGACCGTAGTCCATCAGGCGGTCCAGCCGGTGTTCCCAGAGGTTGGGCTGCAGCTCCTGGAGCATCCCGCGCACGGCCCGGGTGAGCACCTGGGCGCCGGCGCGCGGGCTGCCCTGGAACCGTTCGTCCAGGAGGTCGCGGCCGTGCCGTTCGAGCAGCTCGAAGAGGTGCCGGTCCTTGATCAGGGCCACCTTGAGGATCTCGGCGAGCCCGTTCCCGAGGTGCCGGCGGTCGAGGGTGGCGAGGAAGGCCGGGTCGAGCAGAGTGTCGACGGCGGGGTGGTAGGTACCGAGCCGGTTCTTGTGCCGGCCGTGGTTGACGCCCGTCTTGGCGCCGACGCCCGCGTCCACGAGGCCGATCAGCGTGGTGGGCACCCGGACGAACGGCGTCGAGCGCCGGTAGAGGCTGCAGGCGAGGCCGACGACGTCGGTCAGCACGCCGCCGCCGATCGCGATCACCGGCTCGCCGCGCCGGGAGATGCCGAAGGAGTCCATCCGGTCGGCGACCCGGAACACCGAATCCATGGTCTTCACCTGCTCGTGCGCGAGCAGGACCAGCGTCTCGTGCTCGACCCCCTGGGCGACCAGGTAGCGGTGGAGGTGGCGGCCGTAGAGCTCGTGCACCCGGGCCTCCACGACGACCAGCCGGCGCCCGGGGGCTCCACCGACCCGGGCCAGGGCGGGATTGCCAGGATCCAGCACACCGGGCACGAAGCGGACCTGGTAGCGAACGGGCAGCGCGGTGGCCACCGTCCAGCCGGTGACCGGATCGCCGGTGGCGTGCAGTCCGTGCGGCAGGACCCGCCCGTGGACGTGGCCGAGGGCGTGGACCTGGCCGTGGCCGTGCGCAGCGGCGGGGTCGCCGGGCGGGTGGTGCGGGCGGGGGAAGGTCACGGCGTGACTCCTTCTGCTCGGGCTTCTGCTTCAGGGGCGTCCGGCCCGGACTTCCGGAACGTCCGGTCCGGGCTTCACGTGTGTCCGTTCGGCCGCAGCCGGTTGGGACGCGGCCGGCCGGCCGGGCGCAACGCCCACCGGACGGCCGGTCTGACCCCACGTTCCGGTGCCCGCTGTCCCGGACGCACGGGTGACCGGGCCCATCCGCGTCCCGGGCGGAGCACAGGACACGCCCGCACCGGAAGCCCACCGGAGCCCGCCCCCGCCCCCGGATCCGTCCCCGGATCCGTCCCCGCCGACCCGTCCCCGCCGACCCGTCCCCGCCCCACCTCCGTCCCGCCGACGTACGGTGGAACTCGGAGGCCGCGCCATGCACGTCACCGGTACCCACTTCACCGACCGCACCGACGCGGGCCGCCGGCTGGCCGCACTTCTGGGCCACCTGCGCGGCCCCGGCACAGTCGTCGTCGCCCTCCCGCGCGGCGGCGTGCCGGTGGCCGCCGAGGTGGCGGCGGCGCTCGGCGCCCCGCTCGACATCTGCGTGATCCGCAAGCTGGGCGTGCCCTACCAGCCGGAGCTGGGCATGGGCGCGATCGGCGAGGACGGCATCCGGGTGCTCAACGACCAGGTGATGCGCGTCGCCGGGGTCACCGCCGAGCAGCTCGCCCGGGTGGAGCAGGCGGAGCGCGCCGAGCTGGAGCGCCGTGCCCGCCGCTACCGGGGCGACCGCCCGCCCGCCGACCTGCGCGGGCGCACCGTGGTCGTGGTCGACGACGGTGTCGCGACCGGTTCCACCGCCCGGGCGGCCTGCCGGATCGTCCGGGCCAGGGGCGCGGCCCGGGTGGTGCTGGCCGTCCCGGTGGCGCCCAGGGAGTGGACCGACCGGCTCTCGGAGGTGGCCGACGAGCTGGTCTGCGTCGGAACGCCGTCGCCGTTCTTCGCGATCGGCGAGTTCTACGCCGACTTCTCGCAGACCGGGGACGACGAGGTTCTGCGCCTGCTCGCCGAGGCACGTGGCGGCCACCCGCCGGCGCCCGTCGAGGTGGACCGGGAGCTGACCGTGCCGGCCGCCGGCGTCCTGCTGGCGGGCCGGCTGACCGTCCCGGCACGGGCGGTGGGCGTGGTGGTGTTCGCGCACGGCAGCGGCAGCAGCCGGCACAGCCCGCGCAACCGCCACGTCGCCGCGTACCTCAACCGGGCGGGCCTGGCGACGCTGCTGTTCGACCTGCTCACGGAGGCCGAGGAGCCGGACCGACGGAAGGTCTTCGACGTCGACCTGCTCGGCGCCCGGCTGACCGCCGTCGCCGAGCGCTTGGCCGGCCAGGAGGAGACGCAGAACCTCCCGCTCGGCCTCTTCGGCGCCAGCACCGGCGCCGCCGCCGCGCTCTGGACGGCGGCCCGGCTGGGCGACAACGTACGCGCCGTGGTCTCCCGGGGCGGGCGGCCGGACCTCGCCGGCCCCGGGCGGCTGGCCGCGGTCACCGCGCCGACGCTGCTGGTGGTGGGCGCCCGGGACGGCACGGTGATCGATCTGAACCGGCAGGCGCGGTCCCGGCTGCGCTGCGAGAGTGAACTGGCGGTGGTGCCGCACGCGGGCCATCTGTTCGAGGAACCGGGCACGCTGGACCGGGTCGCCGAGCTGGCCCGCGACTGGTTCCTGCGCCACCTGCCGCCCGGCTCACCAGGTCAGCCGGCCTGACCGGTCCGACCCGCCTGACCTGGCAGGCCGGGCCGGGACCGCTGTCCCGGGCGGCCTGCCGACCGGCGGTGTCCGCAGACCTCCCGCCGCCACCCCGATCAGCAGCACATTTTGCCCAGCCGAACCCAGGATTTCCTGATCAGCTTGTACACATTGAACAGTGAAATCCCGACCTGTTGCCCAACCACTCCGACAGGAGCAAGCTCTCCGCTCAGCCGCCCCGCCCACCCTATGCGGCGCGGCCGCCTCAAGCGGATGCCTCAATGCCGAGGCCTCAATGTGGAGGAACGACCGATGACCCCGCAGTCCCACGCCCTTGAGCTGACCCCCGAGGAACGCGAGGCCGGTCTCGACGCCGAGCAGCTGCGCCGCCTCGTCGGACTCGTCGAGCACGACCCCGCCACGGACCCGTTCCCTGTCATCGCACAGGACGCCATCGTGTTCGTGGTGGGCAACGCCACCCAGACGGCGCAGTTCTACCAGGCCGTGTTCGGCATGGAGCTGGTCGCCTACTCCGGTCCGGAGACCGGCCGCCGCGACCGCAAGGCCTTCGTCCTCCGCTCGGGCTCGTGCCGCTTCGTCATCAAGGGCGGTGTCGCCCCGGACAGCCCGCTGCTGGACCACCACCGCCGGCACGGCGACGGCGTCGTCGACCTGGCGCTGGAGGTGCCGGACGTCGACAAGTGCATCGCCCACGCCCGCGCCCAGGGCGCCAGGGTGCTGGAGGAGCCGAACGACGTCTCCGACGAGCACGGCACCGTGCGCCGCGCCGCGATCGCCACCTACGGCGAGACCCGGCACACCCTGATCGACCGCTCCCGCTACCACGGCCCCTACCTGCCGGGCTTCGTGGCCGCCCAGACCAGGGTGACCCGCCCGGCCGGGCACCCGAAGCGGCTGTTCCAGGCGCTGGACCACGCGGTCGGCAACGTCGAGCTCGGCAAGATGGACGAGTGGGTCTCGTTCTACAACCGGGTGATGGGCTTCGTGAACATGGCGGAGTTCGTCGGCGACGACATCGCCACCGAGTACTCGGCCCTGATGTCCAAGGTGGTGGCCAGCGGCAACCACCGGGTGAAGTTCCCGCTCAACGAGCCGGCCATCGCCAAGAAGAAGTCGCAGATCGACGAGTACCTGGAGTTCTACGGCGGCCCCGGCTGCCAGCACCTGGCGCTCGCCACCAACGACATCCTCTCCACCGTCGACCAGCTGCGTGCCAACGGTGTGGAGTTCCTCTCCACCCCCGACTCGTACTACGACGACCCGGAGCTGCGCGCCCGGATCGGCAAGGTGCGGGTCGAGGTCGAGGAGCTGAAGAAGCGCGGCATCCTGGTCGACCGCGACGAGGACGGCTACCTGCTGCAGATCTTCACCAAGCCGCAGGGCGACCGGCCGACCGTGTTCTTCGAGTTCATCGAGCGGCATGGCTCGCTCGGCTTCGGGAAGGGCAACTTCAAGGCGCTCTTCGAATCCCTGGAGCGCGAGCAGGACCGTCGCGGCAACCTCTGATCACCACCCCTGATCAGAGCCGATCACCTCACCCCGGTGATCGGCAGGGAACCGACGGACGGGCCAGGAGGAGCAGGACGATGGCGTACTACCGGCAGCTGGGCAGCATCCCGCCCAAGCGGCACACCCAGCACCGCACACCCGAGGGCGGGCTGTACTACGAGGAGTTGATGGGCGAGGAGGGGTTCTCCTCGGACTCCTCGCTGCTCTATCACCAGGGCATCCCCTCGGCCGTCGTGGACGCGGTGCCGTGGGAGCTGCCGGACCAGTCGACGGTGGCCAACCATCCCCTGCTCCCCCGCCACCTCAAGCTGCACGAGCTCTTCGCGGGCCAGGACTGGAAGTCCGCGGACGTCGTCGGCAGCCGCCGCCTCGTCCTCGGCAACGGCGACGTGCGGATCTCGTACGTCGCCGCCGGGGCCCCGAGCGAGCTGTACCGCAACGGGCTCGGTGACGAGTGCGTGTACGTGGAGTCCGGCGCGGGCACGGTCGAGACGGTGTTCGGCACGCTGGAGGTCGGCCAGGGCGACTACGTGGTCATCCCCCGGGCGACCACCCACCGCTGGGTGCCGTCCGGCGACGAGCCGCTGCGCGCGTACTGCATCGAGGCGAACAGCCACATCACCCCGGTGAAGCGCTTCCTCTCCAAGTACGGCCAGCTGCTGGAGCACGCGCCGTACTGCGAGCGGGACCTTCGCGGCCCGTCCGGTCCGCTGCTGGTCGAGGGCACGGACGTCGACGTGCTGGTCAAGCACCGGGGACCGAACGGGATCTCGGGCACCCGGTACACGGTGCCGCACCACCCGTTCGACGTGGTCGGCTGGGACGGCTGCCTCTACCCGTACGTGCTCAACATCCGGGACTACGAGCCGATCACCGGCCGGATCCACCAACCGCCGCCCGCGCACCAGGTGTTCGAGGGCAGCGGCTTCGTGATCTGCAACTTCGTGCCCCGCAAGGTGGACTACCACCCGCTCTCGATCCCCGTCCCGTACTACCACTCCAACGTGGACAGCGACGAGGTCATGTTCTACTGCGGCGGAGACTACGCGGCCCGCAAGGGCTCGGGGATCGGCCAGGGTTCGATCTCGCTGCACCCGGGCGGCCACACCCACGGCCCGCAGCCGGGCGCGTACGAGCGCAGCATCGGCGTGGAGTTCTTCGACGAGCTCGCCGTCATGGTGGACACCTTCCGCCCGCTGGAGCTGGGCGAGGGCGGCCGGGCGAGCGAGGACTCCAACTACGCCTGGACGTGGGCGGGTCGGGGGCCGCAGCGATGAGCGGCGCTCCCACCGGCTCCACAGGCGCCGTCCCCCTGCTCTTCCAGGGCCTCTTCGACGACGCGGCGGTGTTCCCGCCGGGGAACCTGCCGGTCGCCGAGGCGGTACCGGCGCACCGCGCGCACCGCTCCGCGTGGTACGCCGAGGCGGTCGGACCGCTCCTCTGCGGGGCGGGCCGGCTGGGCGAGCTCGCCGCGGCGGCCCCGGCCGGCGCGGGCGACGCTCTCCGGGTCGGGCTCGTACTGCCGGGGGGCAGTGCCGAGCTCGGCCCGGCGCTCGCCGCCGCCGCGCCGTTCGAGCTGGCCGGCGTCGAGCTGGCCACCCGGGACGCCCACGAGGCGGTGGCCGCGCTCGACCTGCTGCTGCCGCCGGACGTGCCGGCCGCCGTCGAGCTGCCGCGCGAACTGCTGCGCGGCGACGCCCTGGGCGAGGTGCTGGACGTGCTGGTCGACAGCCCGTACCGGGCGAAGTTCCGCACCGGCGGGGTGGTGGCCGGCGCCTTCCCCGACGAGGACGAGCTGGCCGGCTTCCTCACCGGCTGCGCGCAGCGCGGCCTGCCGTACAAATGCACGGCCGGGCTGCACAACGCCGTCCGGCACACCGATCCGGTCACCGGCTTCGAGCACCACGGCTTCCTGAACGTCCTGCTGGCCGCGCTGGAGACCGACCGGACGGCTGCGGCCGAGGTGCTGGCGGAGCGCTCGGGCGAGGTGCTGGCCAAGGCCGTCCACGAGCTGACCGACCATCAGGTTACGGTGATCCGGAACTCGTTCACCGCGTTCGGCACCTGCAGCATCGCCGAGCCCCTGGACGACCTGGCCGCCCTCGGCCTGCTGTCGCCCGGGACCGGCCCCAGCCCCACGCCCCAGGAGGACCGTTGACCACGCCCCGCAGCTGGCTCGCCAGTGCCCAGGACTCGCCGTTCGGCGTGCACAACCTGCCGTACGGCGTCTTCACGGCGGCCGACCGGCCCGGCCGCCGGCGGATCGGCGTGCGCATCGGGGAGTTCGTCCTCGATGCCGGGGCCGCCGCCCGCGCCGCCGGGGCGCCGTCCGTCCTGCTGGACGCCGACACTCTCAACCCGCTGCTGGGAGCGGGCCGTTCGGTCTGGTCGGAGGTCCGCGCGTCGCTGACGAACTGGCTCACCGACGAGTCGTTCCGGGACGCGCTCTCGCCGCTGCTGCTGCCGGTGGCCGAGGTGGAGCTGCACCTGCCGTTCGAGGTCGCCGACTACGTCGACTTCTACGCCTCCGAGCACCACGCCACCAACCTGGGCCGGATCTTCCGCCCGGGCTCGGACCCGCTCACCCCCAACTGGAAGCACCTGCCGATCGGTTACCACGGCCGGGCCGGCACGGTCGTGGTCTCCGGCACCCCGGTGGTCCGCCCGCACGGCCAGCGCAAGGCGCCCGCCGACGCGGTGCCGTCCTTCGGCCCGACCCGCCGGCTGGACATCGAGGCGGAGGTCGGCTTCGTGGTCGGCACCCCGTCCACGCTCGGCACGCCCGTCACCCTGGACGAATTCCGCGAGCACGTGTTCGGCGTCTGCCTGGTCAACGACTGGTCGGCGCGGGACATCCAGGCCTGGGAGTACGTGCCCCTCGGCCCGTTCCTCGGCAAGTCCTTCGCCACCTCGGTCTCGCCGTGGATCGTCCCGCTGGACGCCCTGGAGTACGCGCGGGTCGCCCCGCCGGCCCGGGACGTCGAGCCGCTCCCCTACCTGGACGACCGCGGCGGCGAACCCTGGGGCCTGGACCTCGGGTTGGAGATCCGCCTGAACGGGCACGCGGTCTCCCGCCCGCCGTTCGCCTCGATGTACTGGACGGCGGCGCAGCAGCTCACCCACATGACGGTGAACGGCGCCTCGCTGCGCACCGGCGACCTCTTCGCCTCGGGCACCGTCAGCGGCCCCGGGCCCGAGACCCGGGGCGCGCTGATCGAACTCACCTGGAACGGCGAGGAGCCGCTCAAGCTCCCCGACGGCACCACGCGCGCCTTCCTGGAGGACGGCGACGAGGTCACCATCACCGCCACCGCCCCCGGCCGGGACGGCACGGTGATCGGCTTCGGCGAGGTGACCGGCCGGGTCGTGCCGTAACGGCCCGCACGTGAAGGGCGGCACCGGGAGTCCGGTGCCGCCCTTCGCCTGCCTGTCAGACAAGCCCTACTAGTACCGTGGGCGGCAAGGATCTTCGAATACGGCGACGAGGAACGGGAGCGGGCCCGATGAGTGCAGAGGTGCAGGTCCACCGGGACGGCGGCGTCGGGCGGATCGTGCTCGACCGGCCGCGGGCGCTCAACTCGCTGACGCACGGCATGATCACGGCCGTCCACGCGGCGCTGGAGGGGTGGGCGGCGGACGACGCCGTGCGCGTCGTGGTGCTGACCGGGGCCGGCGAGCGCGGGCTCTGCGCGGGGGCGGACATCCGGGCGATCCACGATGACGCCAAGGCGGGCGGGGCCGGTTCGCGGGCGTTCTTCCGGGACGAGTACCGGCTGAACGCCCTGATCGCCCGCTACCCGAAGCCGTACCTGGCGGTGATGGACGGCATCACCATGGGCGGCGGCGTCGGCCTCTCCGCCCACGGCGCGGTGCGGATCGTCACCGAACGGTCCACCGTGGCGATGCCGGAGACCCGGATCGGCCTGGTGCCGGACGTCGGCGGCAGCCGGCTCCTGGCCCGCGCCCCGGGCGAGTTGGGCACGCATCTCGGGCTCACCTCCGCCTCGATGGGGCCCGGGGACGCGCTGCTCTGCGGCTTCGCGGACCACTTCGTACCCTCGGCGGCGGTCCCCGCGCTGCTCGCGGAGCTGACGGCCGCGGCGGACCCGGCCGCGTCCGTCACCGCCGCCGTCGCCGCTCATGCCGAGGCGGCGCCGCCCGCCGCGCTCGCGGCGCAGCGGGAGTGGATCGACGCCTGCTACGCCGCCGGCACCGTCGAGGAGATCGTGGCGCGGCTGCTGGACACGGGGCTCCCGGAGGCCAAGGAAGCGGCCGAGCAGGTGCTCGGGAACTCGCCGACGGCCGTCAAGGTCACCCTGGCCGCGCTGCGCCGGGCCCGGACGCTGCCGTCTCTGGAGGCGGTGCTGGACCAGGAGTACCGGATCTCCTGTGCGGCCCTGGCCGGGCACGATCTGGTCGAGGGCATCCGGGCGCAGGTGGTGGACAAGGACCGCAACCCGCGCTGGTCGCCCGCCGACCTCGCCGGGGTGTCGGCGGCGGAGGTCGCCCGCCACTTCGCCCCGCGTGCGGACGACGAGCTGGGCCTGGCCTGACCAGGCGGGGCCGGACCGGGGCCGGTCGCGTCGCCGAACAGCGCGATCCGTGACGACCGTCTCGCATGGCAAGACTGGCGCGAGCAGGGCAGCTTCGGAGATTGTTGGGCGGTCAGGGCGCACCTTGAGCGGTGCCGAGCAGCGGACATGGGAGTCAACGGCGATGACCGAGACCACCGAGACCTACGAGACGATCCTGGTCGAGCGCAAGGGCCGGGTCGGGCTGATCACGCTCAACCGGCCGGAGGCGCTCAACGCGCTGAACACCCGGCTGATGAACGAGGTCGTCGCGGCCGCCACCGCCTTCGACCGGGACCCGGAGATCGGCGCGCTGGTGATCACCGGCTCGGAGAAGGCCTTCGCGGCCGGCGCCGACATCAAGGAGATGCAGGGCAACCGGTTCCCCGACGTCTACCTGGACGACTGGCTGGGCCCGTGGGACCGGCTCGGCGAGCTGCGCAAGCCGGTGGTGGCGGCGGTGGCCGGCTTCGCGCTGGGCGGCGGCTGTGAGCTGGCGATGCTCTGCGACATCCTGCTCGCCGCGGACACCGCGAAGTTCGGGCAGCCGGAGATCAAGCTCGGCGTCATCCCGGGCATCGGCGGCTCGCAGCGGCTGACCCGGGCGGTCGGCAAGGCGAAGGCGATGGAGCTCTGCCTGACCGGCCGGATGATGGGTGCCGAGGAGGCCGAGCGGGCCGGCCTGGTGTCCCGGATCGTCCCGGCCGACCAGCTGCTGGCCGAGGCGCTGGCCACCGCCGAGAAGGTCGCCGAGATGTCGACCCCGGCGGCGATGATGCTGAAGGAGAGCGTGAACCGCGCCTTCGAGACCACCCTCGCCGAGGGTGTCCGCTTCGAGCGGCGTCTGTTCCACGCGGCGTTCGCGACGGCCGACCAGAAGGAGGGCATGGCCGCCTTCGCCGAGAAGCGGCCCGCCTCCTTCACCCACCGCTGACCGGGACGGCCGGCAGTCGGCAGCCGGCGACCGACGGATAGCGGGTAACGGATGGCGGCTGACAGATTTCATCATCTGTCAGCCGCCATCCGTCTGCCGAACGTTGTCAACCGCCAGCAGTCAGCTGCCACCCGTCGCAGCCCGCACCCGTCACTCCTCGCTCACCAGCGCCGTGTTGAGCCGGGCCAGGCCGCTGCGGGTCGCGGCCACCACGATCCGATCGCCCGGGGCCAGGACGCGGGTGCGGTCGGGGTAGTTCCACTGGTAGGTGTGCGGGCTTCGGGCCAGGCGGACGGCGACCACGCGGACGCCGCCCGGATCCTCCAGGTCGTGCCGGTTCATGCCGATCAGGCCGCTGCCGTCCTCGGCCCGCAGTTCGGCGATGAGCAGCACGTGCCGGAAGACCGACAGGGTCCCCAGCACCTCGCGCCCCATCAGGGCGGCGGCGAAGGCGGGGGCGGCCAGATAGGAGGTCGAGCGGGAGGCGGCGTTGTCCAGCGTGGCGTAGACGTGCCGCGCGAAGTTGTCGTCGAAGAGCCGGACGACCACCCGGACGTCCGGCCGCCCGGCACGTGCCTCCAGCGCCGCCTCCAGGTTGGTGGCGTCGTCCCCGCTGACCGCGACCACCGCCCGGCTGTGCTTGAGCCGGGCCCGGCGCAGCTGTTCCGCCAACGGGCCGTCGTCGACGACCACCGGCACGCCGAGCGCGCGGACCGCCGAGATGCCACGTGCCTGCGGATCGCGTTCCAGCCCCACGACCGGCACGCCCAGGCCGTGCAGTTGGGCGACGACGCGGGTGCCGACGTTGCCCAGGCCGGCCACGATGACGTGGTCCCGGGTGCCGGCGCCGGGGTTGCGGGGCTGGCCGCGCCGGCCGGAGCCGAGCACCTCGACCATGATGGCGGTGGCGACGGGCGCGAAGGTGATGCCGCAGAACGTGATCACCACCTGGGCGACCCGCTGCCAGACGCCGCCGGTGCCGGCCCCCGAGGCCGCGTCGGCGGGCTGGTCGGGCTGGGCCGCGCCGGCCAGGTCGAGCAGCGAGACGTAGAGCGACCAGCCGAAGTCCCGGTTGAGGTACCAGAGCAGGCCGAAGGCCATCAGCACCGCGGCGAGCGCGGTGATCAGCACCAGCCGGAGCCGGGCGCTGGTGAAGTAGCGCAGGGTGTCGAGCAGGCGCCAGCGCAGCCGGCGCGCCCAGGAGATCCGGACCGGCGGTTCGCTGGGCAGGGCCTGCAGCGCGGCCACGCTGCCGGTCTCCTCGGGCTCCGGCTCCCGTTGCGCAGGAACTCCCCCGTGTTCCTCCCCGCCTCCGCCGTGCTCCCCGCTTTCTCCCCCGCCTACGCTTCCGCCTCCGCCGAGGCTGCCCCTGGGGCTGCCTCGCCGGACCGGTCCGTCGTCGCCGAACTCGGCGGCCAGCCGGACGAAGGGAGCCGAGTCGCCCTCCTGCTCGGGCAGCAGCCGGATCCGGGTGAGGTCCTGCCGGTCGATCTGGTCGGCGACGATGCAGATCCGGCCGGAGTCGATGTCGTCGTCGTAGGCGATGTGCAGGAAGCGGTCGCCGACCTGGACGGAGTTGGGGCGGGCGAGGGCAGCTGCCGCGAAGGCGGGCGCGGCGGTGGCGGAGCCGGAGAGCGCGGCGCCGTTCTTCAGCAGCCGTTCGATGTTCTCGCCGAGCCGCTGGTTGAACATCCGCAGCACGATGCGGATGCCGGGGTTGTACTCCTGGGCGCTCAGCGCGGTGTGGATGTTCTCCTGGTCGGTGCCGTCGACCAGGGCGATCCCCCGCGCGGTCTCGACCCGGACGGCGCGCAGCGCCTCCTCGGTGACGCTGCTGTACTCGACCACGGCGGCGACCCCGGGCAGCTGCTCGATCTGCGGCGCGTGCTCGCGCGTGCGGTCCGGGACCAGCACCACCACCGGGACCTCGTAGTGTTCGACGAGTTCGACGATCAGGCGGTGGGCGAGCGCGTTGCCGCCGCAGACGATGTAGTGCTGGCTGACCGGCTCGACCGGAAGGGTCCCCCACCCTAAAGAAGTCATACCGACGGATGATATCGACTGCGCGTGAGCGGAAGGTGTCCCCGGGGTGGCCGAGGGGAGATCAGTTACCGCCCGGGCCGGCTCTCCGCAGGCTCTCCCCCGGGCCCGGCCCATCACTCGAACGGGCGCATCCGGCGGGCGGCCCGCCCGTCCCGTGACGATCATGAGGAGCGCCCGCCCGTCACAGGCCCACGCGGGCCCACAGAGGCCCGTGCAGGCCCACACCGGCCCACACCCGTCACCAGCCGTCAGGAGTACGCCACCGTGGTCTCCCCGATCATCACCCCCAATGGTTCCCCGATCCAGGGCCCGCTCGCGCTGCTCGCCAAGGCCGCCTGGCAGGTGCTGCTGATCGCCGGGCTCGCCTCGCTCGCCCTCGGGATCGTCGTCTTCGCCTGGCCTGAGCAGACCCTCCTGGTGGTGGGCGTGCTGTTCGGCCTCTACCTGCTGATCATCGGGATCGTGCAGCTGGTCGCCGCCTTCGGCACGCACGCCAGTACCGCGATGCGGGTGCTGGCGTTCATCAGCGGCGCGATCTGCGTCCTGCTCGGCCTGCTCTGCTTCCGCAGCGCGGCGCAGTCGGTGCTGCTGCTGGCGATCTGGATCGGCATCGGCTGGCTGTTCCGGGGCATCACCCAGCTGGCCGCCGCGATCTCGGACGACGCCATGCCCGCCCGCGGCTGGCAGGCCTTCGCCGGCGTGGCCAACACGCTGGCGGGCGTGCTACTGATGGTCTGGCCGGTCGGGTCGATCACCGCGCTGACCGTCCTGGCCGGGTGCTGGCTGCTGATCCTGGGCCTGATCGAGATCGTGACGGCCTTCCAAGTCCGCTCCCGGGCCAAGCAGATCCCGTCCGGCGTCTGACCCCGGAGCCGGCGAGCGCCCCGGCCGCCCACATCTCATCCGGCCGCTTAGGCCCGCCTACGCCCGCTTACGGCCGCGGGGCGTAGCCGAGCAGGAAGCCCGCCGTGTCCAGGCGCTCCGGGGTGAGGCGGACGTCCGTCAGCCGCTCGGCGAGTGCGAACGCCGCCTCGGTGTGCAGCCTGGGCCCGACGTGTTCGGCGTCGGTGAGGTCGAAGCCGCAGTGCGCGAGCAGCTCCGCCACCCCCGGGGCCTCGGCGTCCTCGCCGTCGCGCTGGGTGGGGAAGAGCGGCTCGAAATGCAGCCGGTTCACCGCCCCCTCCTGCCAGTGGAAGCTGTCCACCGCGTTGCAGTTGCGGAAGTGCGAGACCAGGCGGGTGCCCTCGGCGAACCTCGGCAGCTGGTCCCACAGCGAGCCCAGGTAGCCGTTGACCTCGACCGCGACGGCCCAGCCGTCGAGTTCGGTGACGGCGACGAGCATCAGCTCCTCGTCGTCGTCCGGGGCGTGCTCGTCCTCGCCGTCGTCGAACTCCTCCCAGGCCCCCACGACCGCCGCCAGGCCGGTGACCCGACGGCCCGGGGCGGCGTCGAACCGGCGCAGCAGTTCGTCGGCGGAGATCCCCTGGACCTGCGTCAGGCAGTAGGCCTCGGCGAGGTCGGGGTAGCGGTCTTCGAACCAGGTGAAATCGGTTGCGTGTGCAGGCATGCCAGGGATGCTCCCAGATTCCTCCGACACCCGGACACCTGGGACAGCTTCAGCACCACTCCGGCCGTCGGCGTCGGGCCGGCCCGTCAGCGCCAGGCCGCCGCGTCCGTCCCCCAGCGCCCCGGCGGGCGGGTCCAGTCGGTGGGTGCGCCCGGGTAGGAGACCGGCGGGAGGGCGTGGCGCAGCCGGCCGTAGGGCGAGTCGGTCTCGGCGAGCCATCGCTCGGGCTCGTAGGGCAGGTCGTTCAGCGGCGGGGCGGGCGTGATGCCGTGCTGGAGCCAGGAGGCGGTGCCGGCCAGCGAGTAGCGCAGGTGGCGGCCGCCGGGCCGGCCGGTGCGCTGGTCGGTGAGGGCACGCAGGACGCCGGCGGCGATCAGGTAGCCGGTGCCGTGGTCGAGGGCCTGCGCGGGCAGCACGCCGGGGCGCCCGCCGGCACCGGTCACCCCGGTACCTGCACCAGCCCCGGCGCCGGCACCGTCCCCCGCCTCCACGGCCGCGATGCCGACGCCGGCCTGGACCAGGCTGTCGAAGCCGCGGCGCCCGGCCCAGGGGCCGGTCCAGCCCCAGGCGTTGAGCTGGGCGACGATCAGGCCGGGCCGGCGTTCGAGCAGGGCGTCGGGGCCGAGGCCGTAGGCGTCCAGGGCGCCGGGGCGGTAGCCGGTGACGACGGCGTCGGCGGTGGCGAGCAGCTCTTCGAAGGCGGCACGGTCGACCGGGTCGGCGAGGTCGAGGCGGGTGGAGCGCTTGCCGAAGCCGGTGTCGGCGTGGGCGTCCTCGGCCTCGGGTAGCCGGGGCGAGTCGACGCGCAGGACGTCGGCGCCGAGGAGGGCGAGGGTGCGGGTGGCGACGGGGCCGGCGATCACCCGGGTGAGGTCGAGGACGCGGACGCCGGCGGCGGGCAGCGGCGCGGCAGCCAGCGGGCGGGCGGCGGCCCCGTCGGCCACCCGGATCTCGACCAGGGGGTGCGTGGTGTCACCGGGCGGCGCGACGGCGACAGCGAGCGCCCCCGCCACGTAGGCGCGGTCCTGGATCCAGGCGGCCGGGTGGTCGTGCAGCGTCTTGGCGAGCTGCTCGGGCCCGGTGTCGGCGGGCAGTCCGAGGGCGGTGAGCAGCCGGTCGCGGTGGTGCGGGTAGTTGGCGTGGGTGCGGACCCAGCCGTCGGCGGCCTGCCAGAAACCGGAGAGCGGCGCGAAGCTGACCGGGGTACGGCCGTCGATCTGGAGATGGCGCTCGCTGACGAAGGCGGTCGCGACGGCCCCCTGGTCGATCCTCACCTCCTGGACGGCGCCACCGCCCCGCAGCGCGGACAGCTCCGCGGCGGCCAGCGAGCAGGCGGCGACGGTGGCCCGGGCCAGCTGGCGGACGGGGAGCCGGGCGGGCAGGACCCGGTCGGGGCCGTGGAAGGAGACCCGCTCCGGCAGCCCGGGCGGACCGCCGAGGGCGGCCCAGGCGTGCGCGGTCGGCGCGTCGTACGGAGCGGGCTGGTCAACCGGGGGCATCGGACGCTCTGTCATGCCCGCATTCTGCTCCCGTTCTCAGGCGCTCGCCGTGACGCCCGCCACCAGCACCAGCAGCACCGCGGAGACGACGGTCATCCGGCGGGCGGCCTGCGGGGTGGAGCCGAACCGGCCGCCCAGGCGTCCGCTGGCGTGCGCGACCAGGCTGTACACGACGGCGCAGGCCAGCACGTTGAGCGAGCCGAGGGCGAGCACCTGGCCGCCGACCGGCAGGGCGGCGACGGGGTCGACGAACTGCGGCACCAGGGAGAGGTAGAGCAGCAGGCCCTTGGGGTTGAGCAGGGCGGTGAGCATGCTCTGGCGCAGCACGGTGGCGGTGGGCTGCGGGCGGGACTCGGCGAGGACGGCCGAGCCGCCCCGGCGCAGCGCAAGCAGCATGGTGACGGCGAGGAAGATCAGGTAGGCGGCGCCGGTGAGGCGCAGGACGGGCAGGGCGGCGGGGACGGCGCGCAGGGCGGCGGCGAGGCCGGCGCTGGAGAGCAGGGTGTGCACGGCGTAGCCGGCGCAGACGCCGGTGACGGCGGTGAACGCGGCGCGGCGGCCCTGGCCGAGGCCGCGGGCGGCGATGTAGAGCCAGTCGGGGCCGGGCGTGCAGACCAGCAGCAGGTCGACCCCCAGGAAGAGGAGGAGGGCGTGGGTGTCCATGGCGGTGACCTGTCGTGTTCGTCGCGGGGTTTCCGATCACTGAAGGTAGCCGGAACGGGCTGGCACACGATGGCCACTTCGCGCTGGTCAGGGCCGCTCTTTGGCAGAATATTGCGCCATGGACCGCATCGACCGCAGAATCCTCCACGAGCTCCAGCAGGACGGCCGGCTCACCAACGCGGAGCTGGCCGCCCGGGTGGACCTCACCCCCTCCCCGTGCCTGCGCCGGGTGCGGCAGCTGGAGCAGGACGGCGTGATCCGCGGCTACCGGGCGCTGCTGGACGGCGCGGCGGTGGGGCGTGGCTTCCAGCCCTTCGTGACGATCACGATGCGGCACGAGGACCGGGCGACGGTGGCGGAGTTCGAGCGCCTGGTGGCGGAGCTGCCGGAGGTCGTGGAGGCGCACCGGCTGTTCGGCGAGCCGGACTACCTGCTGCGGATCGCGGTGGCGGACATCACGGCGTACGAGCGGTTCATCACGGACGTGCTCTCGGGGCTGCCCGGGATCGCGCAGGTGAACTCGCATCTGACGATGAAGCAGGTAAAGGCCGACCGGGGCATCCCGACCGGCGGATAGGGTGCGAACGGCGGGGGCCGGCCGCAGCCCCCGGACCGGCCAGGGGAGGCCACGCCATGCAGAGCACGATCCGCCGTCTCGACCTCGGCTACTTCGTCCGTCCCGCGTCCGAGACGGGCGGCCCGAACGCGGGCGGGCCCACCGCGGGCGGCCCCGAACCACGCGTCGAGCCGGTGTTCGCCTACCTGGTGCGTCGGCCGGAGGGGCTGCTGCTCTTCGACACCGGGATGGGCGGCGGCGATCCGGCGACCGCCGACCCGGAGACGGAGGCCCACTACCGCCCGGTCCGGCGGCCGCTGCCGGCGGCGCTGGCGGCGGCCGGGGTCGCGCTCGCCGACATCGACCTCGTCGTCAACTGCCACCTCCACTTCGACCACTGCGGCGGCAACCCGCTGCTGGCGGGCACCCCGGTGCTGGTACAGGCGGTAGAGCTGGCAACGGCCCGGCACGGCGACTACACCTTCGACGCGCTGGTGGACTTCCCGGGCGTGGCCTACCGCGAGCTGGACGGCGAGGCGGAGGTCTGGCCGGGTGTGCGGGTGGTGCCGACACCCGGGCACACCGCCGGGCACCAGTCGCTGGTGGTGGAGCGGCCGGACGGCGGCCCGGTGGTCCTGGCCGGCCAGGCGTACGACTTCGCCTCCGAGTACGGCTCGGCGGTGCTGGCCCGGCGGGCCGTCGGCGAGGGCGTCGCGCCGCCGCTGCCCGGCTACCGGGCCTGGGTGGACCGGCTGGCGCAGTTCGCGCCGAGCCGGGTGCTGTTCGCGCACGACAACGCGGTCTGGGAGCCGGCCGGGTAGCCGTGGGGCGCGCCCCTAGAACGCGAACCGCAGTGCGCGCACCCGGTTGTCGAAGTTGGACGGGATCAGCTCCGGCTCGCCGACCGAGCGGACCTCGGGCAGGCGGGTGAACAGCTCGCGGAAGAGCACCTTCATCTCCTGCCGGGCGAGGTACGCACCCAGGCAGTAGTGCGGGCCGCCGCCACCGAAGCCGAGGTGGGGGTTGGGGGAGCGGGTGATGTCGAAGGCGTCCGGGTCGGCGAAGACGGCCTCGTCGCGGTTGGCGGAGCCGAAGAAGAGCACCGCCTTCTCCCCCGCGCGCAGCAGGGTGCCGTCGGGGCCGCCGAGGCGGTGGTCGACGGCCAGGGTGCGGCGGAACTGGATGATCGGGGTGGCGTGGCGGACGATCTCGTCCACCGCGCCGCCGAGGTGGCGGTCGGGGTCGCCGAGCAGCAGGGTGCGCTGCCCGGGGTGGGCGGTGAGCAGGTGCAGGCCGTGGGCGAGCGCGTTGCGGGTGGTCTCGACGCCGGCCACCAGCAGCAGGGAGAAGAAGGCACCGAGCTCGCGCCCGGTCAGCCGGCGGCCGTCGACATCGGCGGTGACCAGGGCGGAGACGAGGTCGTCGGTGGGGCGGCGGCGGCGTTCGCGGCCGAGGTCGGCGACCATGCCCTGCATCCGGGCGAGCGCGCGCAGTCCGCGCCCGGGCATCCGGAGCCGGCTGCGCAGCGGGCGGGCCACGCCGGTGTGCTCGGAGGCGTGGTTGACCTGGTCGAGGATGGCGCGGCGGGGCTCCTCGGGGATGCCCATCATGTTGCAGATCACCTGGAAGGGGAGTTCGGCGGCGACCGAGGTGACGAAGTCCTCGGGCCGGTCGCGCTCCACCCGGTCGACCAGGCGGGCGGCCACCTCGCGGATGTCGTCCTCGACCCGGGCGATCAGGCGCGGGGTGAAGGCGCGGGCGACGATCCGGCGCAGCTGGGCGTGGCGGGGGTCGTCCAGGTTGACCATCGAGTCGCCGAAGAGCAGCCGGACCCAGCGGGCGGGTTCGGGGGTGGTGACGCCGGGGCCGCTGAGGAAGACGGCGGGGGTGCGGCTGGCCTCGACGACGTCGGCGTGCCGGACGAGGGCGTGGAAGCCCCGGCCGCCGGACCGGCCGGCCGCCCGCTCGCCGAAGTAGACCGGGCCGGGCAGGCGGCGCAGTTCGGCGAAGGCGGCGGCGCGGTCGGGGGCGGACAGCTGCCAGAAGCGGGGGTCGGCGAGGTCGGCCGTGGGGGTTTCGGGTGCGGTCGCTGTGCCCATGCCGGGCCTCCTGTCCTGTCGGTGCCCACCGGGAAGGCTCCGGACGTCCACGTGCCGTTGAAGCCCACATTTAGTCAGCACCGACAGGGATGGTGTCAAACCGTAATTACCGTATGATTACCGGCTTTTCAGGGGTGGCCGGGTTCGGGAACGGCCGGGTCTCGGGAGTGGCCGGGTTCGGGAACGGCTGTCACACCCGGGCGTGGGACGTGATGTCCGCGCCGAACTCCTCGATCATCGGCGGGGTGACGGTCGGCCGGGCCTGGGCGATGGCCGCCAGGTAGTCGGCGGTGCTCGCACCCTCGACGCCGGCGGCAACGCCGTCCGGCGTGGTGAGGTCCCGCTCGAAGGCGGCCTGGGCGGCCACCCGGGCGGCGTGCTCGATGTCGGCCGGGGTGAACAGCTCGCTCGCGCCGACCAGCGCGTCCAGGTCCACGTCCGCCCGACCCGCCGCGTACCGGGACCAGATCGCGGCACGGGCGGCCGCGTCGGGGGTGCCGATCGGGATCAGGTAGTCGAAGCGGCCGGGGCGCAGGAAGGCCGGGTCCAGCGAGCGGATCGAGTTGGTGGCACAGACCAGCAGCCGCTCCTCGCCCTCGCGGAAGCCGGGGATGAGCTTGAGCAGCTCGTTGGTGACGCCGTGCATGCCGCCCTGCGCGCCCTCGGTGCGGACCGGGGCGATCTCCTCCACCTCGTCGATGAAGACCAGCGCCCGCTCCAGCCGGCCGATCCGGGCGAAGGCGTCGCGCAGCGCGGCCGCCAGGTTGCCCTCGTCGGCCAGCCGGGACGGCAGCAGCTCGACGAACGGCCAGCCGAGCCGGGAGGCGATCGCCCGGGCGAAGGTGGTCTTGCCGGTGCCGGGCGGCCCGAACAGGGCGATCGCCCGCGGCGGGCGCACGCCGTGCCGGGCCGCCCGCTCCGGTTCGGCGAGCGGCAGCACCACCCGGCGCTCGATCAGGTTCTTCTCCGTCTCCATGCCGGCCACCTTGGCCCAGAGGTCGCCGGGCAGCAGCCGGCCGCCCAGTTCGTCCAGCAGCCCGCTGGCCGCACCGGCCGGCGGCTCGTCCTTCTCGAAGTAGGCGGCCGCCGGGCGGCGGGTGTAGCCGGCGTTGTGCAGGCCCTCGCCGAGCAGCTCCTCCTCCGGCAGCACGTACGCGATGCGGCGCACCCGGCAGGCCACCAGCCGCCGCTCCAGCTCGCGCAGCAGCGCACTGGCCAGCCCGCGGCCTCGCCAGGCCGGGGCGATCGCGATCCGCATCACCCAGGCGCGCTCCCCCGCCACGGTGGCGAGCGCGGCGCCGATCGGCTCGCCCTGGTGGACGGCGACCACGGCGGGCTGGCGGGAGGTCAGCGCGCCGATGCACTCCGCGAGGGAGAACACCGACTCCTGGCCGAGCCCGGCCGTGGTGTCGATCAAGTGGACCACCGCCGCGAGGTCGTCCTCGCGATAGTCATGAATCAGCCAGTGCACGGCCGGCCCGCCTCTCCGTCCTCACCGGCCCCGGGCCGGTCGTCCGACCGCCGGCGCTGCGCCGCGCGGTGCCCGAACGGTACGGGCGGGCGCGGACGGCGGTCCCGCGCCGGAACGGACAAGCCGCGCCCCGGCAACCGTACGAACCGCCTCTACCGCACGGGGCGCGGAGCGGCACCGGCCCTGGGCGGGCGCGGCGCGGGGCCCGAGGCGGGTTCCGGACCGGTACGGCGGCGGCTGCCCCGGAGCTGCGGCCGACGCGGCCCGGCGGGACGGCTGCCCGGGGCGGGCGCGGCCGGGCATGCTCTCACGGGGCGGAACCGGCCAATACCCGAGGGGGCGGTACGGGCCGGGCGAGGCGGGTGCGACGATGAGTGTCATCGTGATGACCGACCGGATCCGCTCGCTGCGCGCCGTGGTCTTCGCTGCGCTCTGCGTGGCGCTGGCCGCCACGGCGCACGTCGCCATGGCCGGCTCCGGGGTCTCCGCGCCGGTGCTCGCGGGCGCGTTCGCGGTCACCCTCGGGTTCACCTGGCTGCTCGCCGGCGGCCGCCGCGGGCTGGGGCTGATCAGCGCCTGGATGGTGGCGGCGCAGACCGCGCTGCACCTGACCTTCGAACAGGCCGGGGCACTCGCCTCCGGCAGCGGGCTGGCGCGGCTCGGCTCGACGGACTGGGCGGCCCTGCTGCTCTGCAACCCGGAGCGGGCGCCCGCCGGGCTCTCGCCGGCCGACCTGGCCCGGATGGCCGGGATCGACCCCGACGTCCCGCCCTCCGGGGACCTCCTGCCGCCGGGCGGGGCTCACCACCTGGGCGCACACGGCGGGTCCGCGTCCGCCGGGGCGGCCGACCAGAGCATGGCGGGGATGGCCGGCATGCCGGGGATGTCCGGCAGCTCGGGCATGTCAGGCATGTCAGGGATGTCAGGGATGTCGGGGGCGTCCGGCGGCTCGGGGATGTCCGGGCACGACATGGCGGCGCACGGCATGTCGGTCGGGATGATCGCCGCCCATGTGCTCGCCGCGCTCGCCTGCGCGCTGCTGCTCTGGCGCGGCGAGACGGCGCTGGCCCGGCTGTTCGAGCTGCTCGGCGCGCTGGGCGCGGTACTGGCGGGTGTGCTGCTCGCCCCGCTGCTCGCCCTGTGGTGCCGGCCGCGCGGCTTCCAGCCGCCGGCCGCGCCCGGACCCGCCGCCCACCGGGTCCGCCCACCGCGGCTGGTGCTGCTCTCGCACGCCCTGGTCCGGCGCGGTCCGCCGTGCGCCGCCCCCGCCTGCTGACGCGCCCACCGTCCGACACCCGACGCCGCTCCCGGCGTCCGCTGCGCGGTGGGCAGGTCGCCCTGCGCCGTGCCGTGGCCGACCGGCCACGCCGCCAGGGCCCGGGCCCGCGTCTGCCGCCGCCACCCCACCCGGGGTGCCGCGGCGTACCGGCCGGCCCCACCGACGCCGAGCGTGCCGCCCGCGGCGGCCGCTCCCAGCCCTCCCCTCAGGACCTTCCATGCCTGACTACGACGGCGCACCGGCCTCGTCCGGCGCCACCGTCCTCCTTGATCGGCCCGCCGTCGCCCTACCGGGGACGGTCGGCCGGACCGGGCCCGTCCGTACCGACGCCGTTCCTGCCGCCGCTGCCCGCCTCGCCGAGGCTCGCGAGGAGCTTCGCCGACCAGTCCGCCGACGGGCCCTCGGCCCCGGCCCCCGGCGCCGCGCCCCGCAGGCGCTCCGCCCGCTCCAGCCACTCCCGGCAGGCCTCGCAGCGGGCGACGTGCTTGTCCAGCCGCCGGTCCGGCAGACCGGCCGGCTCACCGTCGAGGCGGGCGGAAAGAGCGGTACGGAACTGGACGCATCTCATCTGACCATCGTCCCGCATCACCCGGCACACCGGACCGGCCGGGTGGGTCGCGCCCCAGGCGCCCCAGGCGCCAGCGGCATCCCAGGTACCGGCGGGAACGCCCCCACGGGAGGCCACACGGAACGCCCCACGGGAGGCCGCCGTGGATGACGAGCAGCTGACCGCGCTGGCCCTGGCCGCCCGGGAGGGCCGGGCCGCCGATGTCGAGGCCTTCGTCCGGGCCACCCAGCGGGACGTGTGGCGGTTCGTCGCCCACCTCACCGACGTGCAGTCGGCCGACGACCTCGCCCAGGAGACCTTCCTGCGCGCCCTGCGCAGCCTGCCCGGGTTCGCCGGCCGCTCCTCGGCCCGGACGTGGCTGCTGTCCATCGCCCGACGGACCGTCATCGACCGCTACCGCACAGCCGCCGCCCGGCCACGCTGCGCCGCCCTGCCGGACTGGCAGGAAGCCGCCGAGCGGCAGGGCACGCCGCCCGCCGCCGGGTTCGAGGACGGGGTCGCGCTCGGGGACCTCCTCGACCGGGTGCCGGCGCAGCGCCGGGAGGCGTTCGTGCTCACCCAGGTGGTCGGGCTGAGCTACGCCGAGGCCGCCGAGGTGGCCGGTTGCCCGGTCGGCACCGTCCGCTCCCGGGTCGCCCGGGCCCGCGAGGAGCTGATAGCCCGGCTCCGCGCCGCCGAGCGCGGCGAGGCTCCCCCTCCGGGGCCGGCCGCCGAGCTGGCAGCGGCCTGCTGACGGCGTCACGCGCAACCGCGCCGGGGTGGTGGTGCCACCGCACCGCCGCCCCGGCCGCCGCAACCCCTGCCGCCGTCACCCAGGCCGCTGCCGTCCCAGCCCCTGCCGTCGCCCAGGCTGGCGTCACCCCTGCGGGCACGCCGCCCGGGCCGGCACGACCGGTGTGCCCGCGTGCGGCTACGCCCGGAAGGACTCCGGCCGCTCCGGCGAGGCCGCGGCCAGAGCCTTGGCCACCTCCTCCACCCCGGCCCGCAGGCCGTAGACAGGGGTCTCCGGCTGCTGGCGCCAGGACTCGTCGATGCCGCCGGTGTCGACGGTGTCGAAGCCCAGCTCGTCGATCAGGGCACGGACGACCCGCTTGGCCGCCTCGTCGTCCGCGGCGACCGGCAGGGCGATCCGCTCCGGGTCGCCCGCGGGGCGGGGCTTGTCCAGGAGGTCCTGGGCGTAGGTGCCGTTGAAGGCCTTCACGACCGGGTGGCCGAGGTGCTGCTCCGTCCAGCGGCTCTCGGTCAGGCCGTCGTCCTCGATGCCCCCGATCCGGCCGTCGCGCTTCGGGTAGTAGTTGCCGGTGTCGATCACGGCGAAGCCCTCCGCGGCCTCGTCGAACAGCCCGGACGGGAGGTCCGGCACGTTCTTCAGCGGCACGGTGACCACCACGACCAGCGCGCCGCGGGCCGCCTCGGCGACCGTGACCGGGGTGGCGCCGGTCTCCTCGGCGAGTGCGGTGAGGGTCTGCGGGCCGCGCGAGTTGGCCACCGAGACCTCGTGGCCGAGTGCGGTGAGGCGCCGGGTGAGGTTGCCGCCGATGTTGCCCGCGCCGATGATGCCGATCTTCATGCCTGTCCTTTCGGGCCCCTGCCGGGGGTCGGGCCTGCGTCACGCCGTGTCGTGCCTCGCTGCAACCCCGGGCCGGGCGCGGCTATTTCCGGACCACGGCCGTGTCCGGAGCGGAGCACTCCTTCGTTCCCGGCGGCCGGGTCGACCCCGCCCGGTCGGGATCGGCCATGACCGCGGCATTCCGGCCAACCGGGAAAATTCCTTCAAGTGTTCGGAACTGGACCCCTCCTGCCTCCGACTGCTGTACCGGACGCCGCCGCCGAGGCGGTGTCCGGAACGGCACGGGGAATCGGAGGAGCGCCATGTCCGCGCAACAGCCACTGGCCACCGGTGGGCTGACCAGGGACCAGGCCCAGCCGGAGGACCGGTGGATCCTGGTCGTGGCCGCGGGACTGCTCTCGTTCGTGGCGATGCTCGACATGAACGTGGTCAACCTGGCCCTCACCGACATCGCGGACGGCCTGCACGTCTCCTCGACCACCGCGCAGTGGGCCGTGCTCGGCTACCAGCTCCCGCTGGTGGCCTTGCTGCTGCCCGCCGGGCGCTGGCTCGACCAGGTCGGCACCCGCTCCGCCCTGCTGCTGGCGGTCAGCTGCTTCGCGCTCTGCAGTGTGCTCGCCGCCGTTGCGCCGTGGGCGAGTTGGCTGGTGGCCGCACGGCTGGCGCAGGGCGCGTTCGGCGCGGTGCTGTTCGTGCTGATGCCGGTGCTGGCCGCCACGGCCGTCCGGCCGGAGCTGCGCGGGCGGGCGATGAGCGTGCCCGCCACCCTCGGCCCGCTCGGCGCCGTCACCGGACCGGTGGTCGGCGGCCTGCTGCTCGACCACGTCGGCTGGCGGGCCATCTTCCTGGTCAAGCTGCCGATCTGCCTGGCCGCCCTGGTGATCGCGCACCGCAACGCGCCGCGCGGCGGCACGCTGCGGCTGCCCGACCGGGGCTCGCTCGGCGACGCCGCGCTGATCGGCTCCGCGGTGGCCGCCGTGCTGCTCGGGCTCACCCTCGCGCCCGACGCTCCGGTCTGGCTGCTGCTCGCGCTGCCCGCCGCGCCGCTGGTCGTCCTCTGGCTGCGCCGCCCCGGCGGCCGGCCGGTCGCCGCCGTGCTGCGGGAGTCCGGCACCGCCGCCGTCAACGGCTCGGTGCTCTCGCTGGCCGCCGGGTTCGCCGCCACCCACTACCTGCTCGCCCAGCACCTGCGCCGGGACGACGGGATCAGCGCCACCACCACCGCCCTGACCATGCTGGCCTTCCCGCTCGGCATGGTGCTGGCCGGCCGCTTCGGCGGACGGCTCGCCGACCGCTGGGGCGCCCGGCCGACCGCGCTGACGGGTGCGACCGTCACCGCGCTCGGCATGCTGCTGCTCGTCCCGCTGGACACCGACTGGTCGCCGTTCGACATCGGGTGGCGGCTCGCGCTCGCCGGGACCGGCATGGGCCTCAACGGCGGCCCGGTCCAGGCCCTGGTGATGACCGCCGCGAAGCCGCAGCAGCTGGCCACCGCCGGCTCGGCCGTCCAGCTGGCCCGCAGCCTCGGCTTCGCCCTCGGACCCGCCCTCGCCACCGCCGCCACGCTGTTCGGCGACTCCGCCACCGCGGGCATCCGGGCCGGGCTCGTCCTCGCCACGCTGGCCGCCGTCCAGGCCGTGGCCCTCCTCTCCCTGCACCACGGCACCAACCGCGCGGGCACCTGACGACCCGCCCGCGCGCACCACGCCCCGACCGGAGGAACACACGCATGACCGACACCGTCCACGATCCGAGCGCGGGAAGGCCGGCCGACGACACGCCGCGCTGCCCGTTCGGATACGACGAACTCCCCGACCCGGTACCGCTGTACGGGCCGGAGTACAAGAGCGACCCCTATCCGCTCTACCGGCGGATGCGCGAGGCCGGCCCGGTCCACCGGGTGAAGTTCCCGAGCGGCATCGCCGCCTGGCTGGTGACCGGCTACAAGGCCGCGCACGAGACCCTCAACGACCCCCGGCTCGGCAAGAACCACAAGCTGGGCAACGAGGGTTGGCGCAAGCTCGCCTCGATCATGCCGGAGCCGCAGCACTCGCAGCTCCAGGTCCACCTGCTGCACCAGGACCCGCCGAAGCACACCCGGATGCGCCGGCTGGTGCTGGACGCCTTCACCCCGCGCCGGGCGGAGGCCCTGCGCCCGCGCCTCAAGGAGCTGGCCGACGCCCTGGTCGACGAGCTGCCGGAGACCGGCGGCGCGGACCTGGTGGCCGGTTTCGCGGCCCACTTCCCGTTCCGGGTGCTCTCCGAAGCGATCGGCCTGCCACAGGAGTTGGCCGTCCGCTTTGATCGGGATTGGGGCAAGGTCGTCCAGCCGGTCGGCCCGCTGGACCCGGGCCGACCGGCCTACGAGGGCCGGCTGCGCGGCCTGCAGACCTACATCGCCGACGTGGTGGCGCACAAGCGCGCCCACTACGACCCGGCCGGGCCCGACGTCGACCTGCTCGGCCGGCTCGTCGCCGCCTGCGACGCGGGCGAGTTGAGCCCCGAGGAGCTCGACTCGATGGTGTTCCAGCTGCTGGTGGCCGGCCAGGAGCCGGTGACCAACCAGATCACCACCATGCTGATCACCCTGCTGCGCCGCCCCGACCAGCTCGCCCGGCTGCGCGACGGCATCGCGGCCGACCCGGGCCTGCTCACCCGCGCGGTGGAGGAACTGCTGCGCCACGACGCCGCGTTCGAGCTCACCACCTGGCGCTTCTTCGCCGAGGACAGCGACCTGCACGGGACGGCCGTTCCAGCCGGCGACTCCGTGATCGTCTCGCTCTGCGCGGCCAACCGCGACGACGAGCAGTTCCCGGACGCCGACGTCCTCGACTTCGACCGCGCCCCCAACGCCCACCTGGCGTTCGGCCACGGCATCCACTACTGCCCCGGCGCCGCCCTGGCCCGGGTCGAACTCCAGGTCGCCCTCGCCACCCTGCTCACCCGGCTGCCCGGGCTGCGGCCCTCCGCCGGGCCCGGCGAGGAGATCGACTCGCTCACCTGGGTGCCCGCCGTCCTCGCCCGGGGGGTGAACAGGCTGCCGGTCGCCTACGACAAGCGGGTCTGACCGGCCCCACGACTCCCCGGCACCCCCTCAGCGTCCCGGCGGCCGATGCCGGGGCGTGGCTACGCCTGCCCTGAAGCCCGTACACCGTTCCGTGGAGGACCACCATGCCGCCCGCCGGCACCGTTGCCACCGATTCCCAGACCACGGCCGACCAGGCCACGGCCGACCAGAGCGCGGCCGACCGGAGCGCCAACGGCCGGACCGCGTCCGGCCCGACCACCACCAGCCAGTCCGCGTCCCCGTCCCCGTCCCCGTCCGCCGTCGTCACGCCGGCCGCCGCCACTGCGCCCGGCGCCGTCACGGACCCGCAGGAGGTCGCCCGGATATCCGCCGGGATCCTCGACCTGCTGCTGCCGCACCGCCGGGCCTCCGACCCCGGCGTGCACGCCACGCCCGCCGACTTCCCGCTCCAGCTGGAGCAGTTGGCGGACTTCCTCTCCACCGGCGACCCGATCCTGTTCACCCTGCCCGGCTTCCCCTGCAAGTCGCCCAACCTCGCCAAGGTGCTCGGCCACCTGCCCGACGAGGGCGAGCGCCTCTCGCTCACCTTCCTCAACGGTCTCTGCGAGGAGATCGGCAAGCTCTACGAGCCCGGCGCGCAGATCCTGATCTGCTCCGACGGCCACATCTTCGGCGACCTGATCCACGTCCCCGACGACCACATCGACCAGTACTCCGACGAGCTGACCGCCATGATCGAACGCGAGGGCCTGAGCCACCTCGCCACCTTCGACCTGCGCGCCGTCCTCGGCGACCTGCCCTTCGACGAGAAGCGCGCCCGGGTGCACGCCCGATACGCGCCCACCAAGGAGGAGCTGCGCGAGCAGGTGATGACCGACGAGGAGACGCTGAAGCTCTACCGCGGCATCACCCGCTTCCTCACCGAGGACACCTTCGGCTTCGAGGGCACCAAGTCCGCCCTCCAGCGCGAATGCCGCCGGCGCGCCTACGGCGTCATCCAGCGCAGCCGCGCCTGGGGCGACCTGATCGCCGAGCAGCACCCGCGCTCCTTCCGGCTCTCCATCCACCCGCAGAAGGCGGGCGTGCTGAAGTTCGGCATCCGGCTGCTGGAGGCCGCCGACGCTTGGATGACGCCGTGGCACTCCTCGGTGCTCCACCGGGCCGACGGCCGCTGGGAGCTGATGCGCAGCGAGGAGGCCGCGAAGGTCGGCCGCCTGGTCGAGCGCAACGGCCGCCCCAGCCACTACGAGATCTCCTGACGCTGCATCACTCCGGCCGAGGATGCGGGTGTGCGGTGGTCGAACGCGATCAACGGGTCACCGGTGAGCGGATGTTCGACCACCGCCGCCCGCACGCCGAACACCTCGGCGAGCAGCTCGGCGGTCAGTACGTCCCGCGGCGCCCCGGACGCCACCAGGGCGCCGCGGTGCAGCACGTGCAGCCGGTCGCAGACCGAAGCCGCCGCGTTGAGGTCGTGCAGCGCGACCAGCGTGGTGCGGCGCTGCTCCCGGAGCAGCGCCAGGAGTTCGACCTGGTGCCGGACGTCCAGGTGGTTGGTCGGTTCGTCCAACACCAGGACGTCCGGTTCCTGGGCCAACGCCCTGGCCAGCAGGACGCGTTGGCGCTCGCCGCCGGAGAGCTGGGCGAACCGCCGCTCGCCCGCGTCCGTCATGCCGACCCGCTCCAGCGCCCCGGCGACGATCCGGTCGTCCTCGGCGTCGTCCGCCGCGAACGCCCGCTTGTACGGGGTGCGGCCCATCGCCACCACCTCGCGGACGGTCAGCTCGAAGTCCCCGCCGCGCTCCTGGGGCAGTGCCGCGATGTGCCGGGCGGACTGCGCCGGGCTCAGCTCCGCCAGCTCCCGGCCGGCCAGCAGGACCCGTCCGGCACTCGGCTTCAGGTGCCGGTAGACGGTGCGCAGCAGGCTGGACTTGCCACTGCCGTTCGGCCCGACCAGCCCGGCGATCTCACCCTCCTTGGCGACCAGGTGGACGCCGGCCACCACGGTCCGCCCGGACAGGGTGACACTCAGATCCTCGACCGCGATCCTCAATTCCGCTCCAGTCGTCGGTCCAGCAGGTAGAGCAGGGTGGGCGCGCCGAGCAGGGCGGTGACCACGCCGATCGGCAGTTCCTGGGTGTCCAGCGCGGTGCGGGCGATGGTGTCGACCACCACCAGCAGCACCGCCCCGGTCAGGGCGGAGAGCGGCAGCAGCCGGCGGTGGTCGCCGCCGACCAGCAGCCGGCAGACGTGCGGCACCATGAGGCCGACGAAGCCGATCGCGCCGGAGACGGCGACCAGGACGCCGGTCAGCACACTGGTGACGACGAAGATCTCGCGGCGCAGCCGGGTGACGTCGACGCCGAGCCCGGCCGCCGTCTCGTCGCCCATCAGGAGCGCGTTGAGCCCCCGGGCGCGGGCCTGGAGCAGGCCCAGCCCGAGGGCCACGGCAACGGCGGGGACGGCGAGTTGGCCCCAGACGGCGCCGCTGAGGCTGCCCATCAGCCAGAACAGCACGCCCCTGGTCTGCTGTTCGTCGCTGGTCTGCAGGACGAGGTAGCTGGTGAAGCCTGTGAGGAACTGGCCGATGCCGATGCCGGCGAGTACCAGGCGCAGCGGGGAGAAGCCGCCGCCGCGCCGGGCCAGCAGCCAGACCAGGGAGAAGGCGGCGAGCGCGCCGAGGAAGGCGGCGAGCGAGATGGTCAGCCCGACGGCGCTGCCGAAGGCCATTTCGAGGCCGAGCCCGCTGCCGAGGACGATCACGGCGACGGCGCCGAGCGAGGCGCCGGAGGAGATCCCGAGCAGGTAGGGGTCGGCGAGCGGGTTGCGGACGAGTGCCTGGACGGCGGTGCCGACGAGGCCGAGCCCGGCCCCGACCATCGCCGCCAGCAGGGCGCGCGGGACGCGTAGTTGCCAGACGATGAGGTCCCGGGTGCCGGGCTCGGGTGCGCTGCCGGTGAGCCGGCGGGCGACCACCGACCAGACTTCGCCGGGCGGGATGTCCACCGATCCGAGCGAGACGGCGGCGGTCAGCGCGGCGACCAGGGCGAGGGTGAGCACGGCCGCGAGCGGCCCGGCGCGCAGGGTGCGCGTGCGGGTCCGCCCGGCGGCGGCGGTGGTGGCCGATGCCACGGTCTACTGGCCGTTCTTGACGAGGTCCGGGTGGACGGTGGCGGCGATCTGCCGGACGGTGTCGGCGTTGCGGACCCCGGCGATGGTGGTGACCTCGGAGCCGATCCGCAGGAACTTCCCGTCCTTGACGGCCTTCAGGCCCTGGGTGGCGGGGAAGCTCTTCAGGAACGCCTCGGCCTCGTCGAAGGCCTTGCGGTTCTCCTCCTCGGTGCCGCGGGTGCGGACGGCGAGCTGGATCCAGTCCGGGTTCTTGGCGACCACGTCCTCCCAGGAGACCGGCTTGAAGTCGGCGTCGCAGTCGCCGAACACGTTGCGCGCGCCGGCCAGGGTGATCACCGCGTTGGCGACCTGACGGCCGCAGGCGGCGACCGGCTGCTTGGTGCCGGCGTCGAAGTCGAAGAAGAAGTAGCCCGGCCGCTGGTCCGCGGGGACGGCGGCGGTCGCGGTGCGCACCTCGCCGACCTTCTTCTCCATCCCGGCGACGAGTTCCTCGGCCTTGGCTCCCGTACCGGTGACCGCGCCGAGCCGGCGGATGTCGTTCTCCACCTCGGCGAGGTCGGTGCGCGGCCCCTTGGCGGCCTTGGGGGTGCCGGAACAGGCGGTGGAGAGGAGGAAGACGTGCTGGATGCCCGCCGCGGCGAACTCCTCCTCGCTCGGCCCCGCGCCCGCACCGCCCATCATCGGCATCGACCCGAACGCGTCGACATAGAGGTCGGCGCCGGAGCCGAGCAGCTTCTCCTTGGCGATGCCCATCTCGCCCAGCACCGGCACCTTGGCGCCCTGTTCGGCGATCGGCGCCGGCAGGCTGCCCTTGCCGGGCGGGAAGCCGGTGCCGATCACCCGGTCGCCGGCGCCGAGCTGGAGCATCATCTCCAGGCCGGCGGCGTTGCTGGTGACGATCTTCTTCGGTGCCTGCTTGACGGTGGTCTCCTTGCCGGCGCAGTCGGCCACCTTCACCGGGAACGCACCGGCGGGGGGGGGGGGGGGGCCGACGCCGTCACCGCTTTCGGTTGTGAGGGTTTCCCCCCCGCCACGTCCGCAAGGCGTGGTGGACAAGGCAACAAGGGGCGCGA